>QHZC01000500.1:1344-8256 GCA_003224515.1 Acidobacteriota bacterium | reverse complement strand
ACAAGAAGAACACAAATCGTTTTCTCTTCCTCGATTGACCTGCCATCGTGGGCTTGCTAGCATTCGCTTCGGATTTTCATCCTATGCCCCAAGACAAAAACCATGGTTATGATGTCATCGTTGTCGGTTCGGGCGCTTCCGGAGGCTGGGCCTGCAAGCGCCTTGCGGAAGCGGGCCTGAAGGTCGCGTTACTGGAAGCCGGTCGGCCGCAATCCGACAAGAATTTTACCGAACACCAGCCTGCGTTCGAACTCAAGTACCGCAACCGCGCCAAAGAAATTGTCCGCAAAACCCGCCCCATTCAAGTCAAATTTGGCGTTTGCAACGAATACACTTACAACTGGTTCGTCAACGATCTCGAAGAGCCTTATACGACGCCCGCCGACAAGCCCTTCGACTGGATGGGCCGCTTGCGCATGACCGGTGGCCGCACCAATGTCTGGGGCCGCGTCAGCCTCCGCTTTAGCGATTGGGATTTCAAATCAGCTTCCCTCGACGGCTACGGCGTCGGAATCACCGGCAGCGCTGAAAGCCTCGAGCATCTCCCGGACGGCCAATTCCAGCCACCTGTCCCGCTCACCTGCCAGGAAAATCTCTTCCGCAATCGCGTCAAGGAAAAGCTCGGCCGCACCGTCATGCCCGCGCGCTCCGCCAATCTTACCAAGCCCATCAACGGCCGCGGCCCCTGCCACTACTGCGGCCCCTGCGAACGCGGCTGCGTAACGCACTCTTATTTCAATTCCACCTTCACCACTGTTGCCGACGCACTCGCGACCGGCAATTGCACCCTCATTTCGAACGCCATGGTCTACAAGGTTCTGATGGACTCCGATCGCAACCGCGCCCGCGGCGTTCTCTACATTGACCGCAACACGCGCCAGACCCGAGAAATCTACGCCCGCACCGTCATTCTCTGCGCGCAATCGCAGGAATCCGTTCGAATCCTCCTCAATTCTGCTACGCCCCAGTATTCGAGGGGTCTTGCCAATTCCAGTGGCGTCCTCGGTCACTACCTTACCGCGCATGTCCGCAGTGGAGGCGGCAGCGGTGAGTTTCCTGCCTTTGGCGCAAAGCCCTCTCTTGGCGGACCCAAAAAGCCGCTGGGTATCTACATCGCGCGGTTCCGAAATCTGCCGAGTACCCCGCCTTACAAGAAATTTCTCCGCGGTTACGGCTACGAAGGCGGATCCTCCGCTGAATTCAACTGGGAAGCTCCTGGGTTCGGCGAAACTTACAAGAAAGCCCTTCTTGAGCCCCGCACCAGCATTGATATTACGGGTTTCGGCGAAGTCCTTCCCCGGTGGGACAATTTCGTCGAGCTCGACCCCAACGTCAAAGACGCCCACGGAATTCCCGTCCTGAGAATTCACATGTCCGACGGTGAAAACGAACGTGCCATGATCCAGGACATGGGCGACTCCGCCGGCGAAATGCTGGAAGCCGCCGGCGCAAAAAACATTCGCACCCACGCTCATCCTTCCGCTCCGCGCTGGGCGCTCCACGAAGCCGGCATCGCCCGCATGGGCGCCGACCCGAAAAAATCTGTCCTCAATCAATTCCAGCAGACCCACGACATCAAGAACCTGTTTGTCATGGACGCTTCCGGCTTCACTTCAAATCCCTGCCAGAATCCCACACTCACCATCATGGCTCTCTGCGTCCGCGCCTGCGATTACCTCATGTCCGAGCTCAAGCGCAACGCCATCTGAACTTGCCCGGTGCGCGCTCTTCTGATCCGCACAGACACCCATTCCGCGTGCTCTTGACGCGTGCGATCTCCCGCACTGATCCAGATCTTTATTTATTGTTCGCCGGGATGGCGGCGCTACTCCGATTAACTCATAACCAAACCAACGCGCACATCGCGCATTGCACCAGCAGGATTATCCTACCTGCCTCTGATTGTCCTTCTCCGCTCCATTCAGCCAGCGCTCCAGCGCCACTTGCGAATTCGGTTCGATTTGCAGGAAGACCACGCCAGCACCCATATTCGGCTGCGAATAAATGATCTTGGACTTGGCCTCGAAGAACGCCTCCCCCGCGGAGATTTTCACGAGCACCAGCGTTCCCTTGGGGAATGGATTCATCATATCCAAATAGCAACCATGCAGACTCAGTTCACTTACTCGCGAAGCGATCCGGACGTCTGCTCTCTCATCGATCAGCTCAGCGCTCGCGATGAATGAATACCTGGGCGATCGACGTTTCTCTAGGTATGCGATGGCCGCCTCCGGCTGGAATCCCTGCCACTATAATACGATGTTTTGGCCAGCTGGTCCCAGAAGGTGCCAAAAAGCCCTTAACCAATTTGCAACCTGTGGTTAGCGCCTCAGTTGGCCAGTGCGTTTTGCTCTTCGGCGGCGGAGTCCGCAACGCCTTGATCGCTAGCCAGGTTTTCAAGATAGTGTCCGTAACGCTTTCTGTGAGCGATGAACTTCGCTGTCTGCAAGCCGTTCCGCGCAATCCATTGCGTTGTTGGTTCGCGGGTGCGCTCGTGTGGGTAATCTCCGGCAATTCGGCACGCGGCGTCGAACGCGTTAAGACGCTCCCGAAGGTCGGAGCCTTCTCAACGCTAGGGCTGCTGAGCATCTTTATCCTTCGGAATTTCAGACGAATGCCGATCCCTCCGTCCGCCGTTTCGTGTCCACTACCGAGCGAAATCGGTGTAACATCTCCGTTTTCTCGAGTCCCATTTGCCATCCAAAGAGAAGGAGGGTATGCCCATGTTCCGCAAGCTCCTCAACACCACCGACGATTCGGTCATCACCATTCTTCGGCTCGCTCTTGGCGTAGTTTTCTTCGCGCACGGCGCGCAGAAGGCCCTCGGCTGGTTTGGTGGCTTTGGATTTTCCGCCACCATGGGTTTCTTCACCCAAGGCATGCACATCCCAGCGCCTTTCGCCTTTCTGGCCATTTGCGCCGAATTTCTTGGCGGCATCGGCTTGATTGTCGGCCTACTCGGCCGTGTCGCGGCTCTCGGCATCGCTTGCAACATGATAGTGGCCGTAGCCATGGTCCATTGGCACTTCGGCTTTTTCGCAAACTGGTTCGGTAACCAAAAGGGCGAAGGCATTGAATACCACCTTCTCGCGCTCGCACTCGCGCTGGCTATCACCATCAAGGGCTCCGGTGCCTTTTCCATCGACCGTGCCCTTTCCACCTAACAATACAATAGGTCGCTGAAGCCCCCATTTGCAGCATGGGAAAGATGAGAAAGAACTGTCTCGGTCGGGGCATATCTTCGACATTTGAGAGGTTCCGACCTTCGGACGTTCCAACGTGCTTTCTGGGCTATCCCATTTCTTTTCAAACTCTTGCGCACTTTTCTACTCTTTTGCACAAGAGAAAAAAGCCACCCTCTTGGCAAAGAGTGCGAAATTGCCTGGAAGGAGGTACTCCCAACCTCCAACTTGCCAACCTGAGCCCGCCCGTCCCATTGCAGAGCAAGCATTTTGGTGCAACAATTCGCAAAGGCGCGAGATTTCTTGACGTTCCGGGGAAACAACTTCGCTCTACCCGGTGTCTAAGAATACTGAGCGGACATCGGGAACTGTTCGACGCCGTTCCCGGTTACACCCCGGCTCGATCGGGGTCGCAAGTCGTGCCTGGGTCCATAGTTCAAACGATGGACCGCAGCAGGGTGGCCTGAGTAACCCATCCGTGTAGGGTGGTGAGTTGAATCGGGCCGGAAAGGCCGGCAGTGTCCGATTGGGCTAGTGCCCTTAGCTGGGGCCGCGATGAAGCCAATCTCGTCCACGAGCTGCAAGCCGGCTCGGAGACGGCCTTCGACTGGCTCGTCACTCACTATCATGCGCCGGTCTATAACCTCATCCTCGGCATGCTTGGCGACACTTCCGATGCCGCCGACGGCACCCAGGAAGTTTTCTTGAAAGCCTTCCGCGGCATCCGCAATTTCCGCCAGGGCAGCTCTTTGAAAACGTGGCTCTACCGCATTGCTATCCGCGAAGCGCTGAATCACAAACGCTGGTTCAAGCGCCATGTGCAGAAAAATGTTTCCATTGATGCCGAGCCGGAGGAAGGGCAAGCCCGCATCGAGGTCGAAGATCTTTGCGCCACGCCCTTCGAGCAGCTCGCTGCTTTGGAAATTCAAGTGGTCGTCCACCGCGCTTTGCAACAGATTCCCGATGTCTTTCGTAGCGCAGTGATTTTGCGAGACCTCGAAGGCCTGAGCTACGAGGAAGTCTCCGAGGTTTTGGAATGCAGCGTCGGCACGGTGAAGTCCCGCATCCTTCGCGGGCGTCGCGCGCTGAAAGAAATTCTTGAGCCGATCTTGGGCGGGCATCAGGTTCACGGTAGTCGCGCGCAAACGTCTTCGCACGGCAATGTCTCAGAGGCTCAGCCGTCGCCTTTCGGCGATGCATTTTCCGCCGCAAGGCGCATCACAGTTTGTTCCCAGTGTACGTACCCGCGGGCAAGTTCCACGGGCAAGGGTGTCCAATGAAGTGCAACACAGTACGAACCAAACTGGCCGGTTATCTCGATGATGCAGTAACGGGCGGAGCGCGCGTGGAAGAGCGCGTCCAGATTCGGAAGCACCTGGAAGGTTGCAACGTTTGCCGCGAGGAACTGGAACGTTTCCGCAAGCTGGCCGTTATGCTTTCGCGTGTGCCCAAAAACCTTCCGCCCACCGATCTCGCCGTGCGCATCAAGGTCGCTGCCGCTCAGGCGCAGCATTCGGAGGACTGGCCGAGCCGTATGCGTCGCATGAAGGATCACGCCGAAATTCTGCTCGACAACGTTTTCCGCCCGCTGACCGTTCCAGCCACCGGCGGATTCTTCTCCGCTATCCTCGTTTTCGTGCTGGTCCTCCAGATGATCGTGCCGGGCATCACCGTGCGCGCCGTCCAGAACGACGTGGCTCTCAATCTGATGCGCCCCGCCGAGCTGGTTTCTCTTTCGGACTATCCGCAAGCCTGGGCGCCGGAGCAGAACGACCTTGTACTTTCTCTGCCGCACGGCCTGCTTTTGGACGTTACTGTCGATGCGCAGGGCCACATGACCGATTATCAGATCCTCTCCGGCCCGCACAGCCTGGAACTCCGGCGCCAGCTTGACCAGATGCTGCTCTTCTCCCGCTTTAGCCCCATGCTGAGCTTTGGCCGGCCCACGGCCGGCGGCCATGTCGTTCTCAGCTTCAGCGCCGTCCGCATCCGCGGCTGATCTTCATCGGCATGAGAAATTTCATATTTCTCTTGGCTGCTGCTTTTCTTTTTTTTTCTCCGAGCACGAACGCCCAATTGCCGCGGAACGACTCGGAGCGCCAGCTCTTCGAGGCCCTCAACCGCGAGCGCGCCGCACAAGGCCTCTCCCCACTCCAGTGGGATGAAGCCCTTTTCAAAGCCGCCCGCCAGCACGCCCTCCTCATGCTCAATCTGAATAGGCTCGAGCACCAGCTCCCCAGCGAGTCCAACCTGGAAGGGCGCCTGGCCGAAGCCGGCGCGCGGTTCAGTGTCATCGCCGAAAACATCGCCATCGGTCCGAATCCCCAGAGCATTCATGCCGGCTGGATGGATTCGCCCGGTCACCGCAAGAATATCCTCGCCCCGCGGCTCACCTCCGTTGGAATCGCGGCGGTGCACGGGCCGGGAGGCCTCTTTGCGGTGCAGGATTTTTCCCAGATTGTCCCCGATTTGAGTGTTGAGCAGCAGGAACACAAAGTGGTTTCATTGCTAACCGCCCAGGGATTCCGGTCGGCCAATGCAACAGGCGATGCGCGGAAAACGTGCGAGATGGATGCAGCATTCGCGGGCACGTCAGCAAGAGCCATGATCCGATTTGAGGCGACCGACTTGAGCAAATTGCCGGAAGACATCCAGCGAAAGATTCGCAGCGGGCCTTATAGCAAAGTGGCAGTGGGTGCGTGCCGCGCGAATGGCGCGGCCGGATTCTCGCGCTATCGCATTGCGGTTCTGTTCTTCTGAGGCCCGGATGGAATTTAATGGTGGCCCTGTTTGCCGAAAGAATCTGTTGTTTCCGGGAAGGAGACGAAATACACTATGTCCATGATTTGCGTCGCCCACTCGTATTGGTTTCGATTTAGCGGTCCGCCCAACTAGGTGGCGAGGGGCGTTTCTGTAAGCGGATTCAGCAGGAAAAAGAAGATCCGACCCACTCGCAGCGAGTGGGTTTTTTATTTTGCGGGAGTATTTTTGGGAGAAGTCTTGCACAAAGAAAAAATGGAAGTCGAGAGGATCAAGCCATGATTATTTCCATGAAGCTGCACGCGACACGCGAAGAGATCGATGCGGTTCGACAGCAAGTGGCGGACTTCGGGTACAAGGTGCACTCCATCGAAGGGGAAGAGCGCGTGGTGATTGGAGTCGTCGGGATGGGGGATGTGACGGCGTGTCTCGAGTCCGTCGAAGCCATGCCGCAAGTGGAGAAGGTGGTGCGGATTTCGGCGCCGTACAAGTTTGTGAGCAAGGAATTTCGCGCGGGTAAAACAAAAATAAAAATAAACGGAACGGAAATCGGCGGTGGGGAATTCGTGGTGATGGCCGGGCCGTGCTCGGTGGAATCGGAAAAGCAAATCATGCAGGCGGCGGAAGGGGTGGCGAAAGCAGGCGCGAAAATGCTGCGCGGCGGCGCATTCAAGCCGCGGACTTCGCCGTACGATTTTCAGGGCATGGAAGAAGAGGGCTTGAAACTGCTGAAGAAGGCGAAGCAGGCCACCGGGCTGGCGATTATCACCGAAGTGATGAGCGACCGCGATGTGGATTTGGTGGCGCGATACGCCGACGTGATGCAGGTGGGCGCGCGAAACATGCAGAACTTCATGCTGCTTAAAGCGCTCGGAAAATGCGGGCGACCGGTGCTGCTAAAGCGCGGGTTGAGCAGCACGGTGAAAGAGCTGCTGATGTCGGCGGAATACATCACGGCGCACGGGAATTC
>QHZC01000500.1:0-1244 GCA_003224515.1 Acidobacteriota bacterium | reverse complement strand
CTCTCCCGCGCGGGCGTGGCGATTGGCGCCGACGGATTAATCGTGGAAGTACATCCGGCGCCCGAGAAGGCCATTAGCGATGGAGCCCAGTCACTCGACCTCGCGCAATTCCAAAAAATGATGAAGGATCTGGAGCCGTATGTTCAGCTGTGGAAAGAGACAAGGAAGTGAGATACGGCGGCAACCGCGGTGGTCGGATGAGTTCTTCGGCGGGTGAACCTGGTTTGCAAATTGTTCCCGGCATTTCCACGATTCGAGAGGCGCAGAGATTTTTGTTAAAGTATTTTGCGCCGACGCGGCTGATTGCTGCGCCGTTCCTGAGTCAAGCGACGGGCAAGAACGTTTATTTGAAGTTGGAGACGGAGTTGCCGACGGGATCGTTCAAGGTGCGGGGCGCGTTTTGGGCGCTGGCAGAGAGAATGAAACGGGGGCAGGTGCAGGAAGTCGTCGCTTCCAGCACGGGAAATCATGGAGCGGCGGTGGCTTATGCGGCCAAACAGTTTGGTATCAAGGCCAAGATCTTTTTGCCGGCGAACTGCAATTCGGTGAAGCGCGGACGCATTGCGGAGCTTGGCGCGGCGATTGTGGAGAGCGGAGGCGGCGATCTGGCGTCTGCGTTCACTCTGGCTGCGGAATATGCCAAGCAATCGGGCGTGCATTTTCTGAACGACGCGACCGATGCGGATTTGCCTGCCGGTCCCGCGACGATTGGCTGTGAAATCCTGGAGCAGCTTCCCGAGACCAGTGCGGTTGTTGTGCCGATGGGGGATACGGCCCTGATACGCGGGATGGCGGCGGCGGCGAAGCAGATCGCGCCGCTTGTGAAGGTCATCGGCGTGCAGGCGGAGCGCGCGCCGGCGTACTACCTCTCCTGGAAGAAAGGCAAAGCGGTGGGTACCGAGACGTGCGACACGATTGCCGACGGGCTGGCGACACGAACGCCGGAGGAGGCCAACGTGCGCGACGTGAAGAGCCTCGTCGACGATATGGTTCTGGTAAGCGACGAGCAGTTGCTACACGCGATTGAGACGTTACTTCTAGAAGAACACGTGTTGGCGGAGCCGGCCGGGGCCGCAAGCACAGCAGCGCTGCTGCAATCCAGCACGGGCGGCGGCGATCACGTGGCGCTGGTGGTGAGCGGAGGCAACATTTCGCGCGAAGTGCTCAAACAGGCCCTCGACAATGCGTAGCCGTCATAGAAGGCAGTCAGCGACGGGTGTTCCTGCTCGAGGATGCGGCGGGAG
>QHZC01000076.1 GCA_003224515.1 Acidobacteriota bacterium | reverse complement strand
AGCGCCGCTGACGACGGCTGTGCGCCAGTTTGCGGCGGTGGGCCTGATCCCGGTCTTCCCACGCAGGACCGAGTAGAGGAACAGGGCCACGATAATGTGGCGGAGTCCCGCCAGGATCAGTGGTGGAAACGATTCGATCCCAATGCGGATCGCCAAATAGGTTGAACCCCAGACGACGTAGACGGCGGCAAAAGCCATCAGAACCCGATTCGTCGCGCGGGCTGGAGGGTGCGGCAGGGGCGGGGGAGTTCCCACGGTGTGCTGCGTTTGTATAGTTGTCGTAGACATTGTTTCTTATACGGGGTGCGCTTCTATGAATAGCGGCGAAAGGGAGAGGTGTCGAGCACCATATTGGTAGAAGGTTCTCCGAAGGAATCCACAGAATGTTGTGGATGGGTTCCAGTACCATTACTAAGTGTTTGACGTTAGGACACTTCCTTCGTTTCCCACAGGTTGACGCCGAACAACATTGGTGACATCTTAGCGCTCCGAACCACACCGGTGCGGACGGGGAAATTCCAGAAAATCAGTTTGGCAGTTCAGTTTGTTGGGCTTTAGCCAGCGACAGTGAAGTGCCATCCCTGAGGACTAGATGAGCGCCACGAAGCGCCTAACTCTATTTGAATCCTGGCCTGCCGAACCGACCGCAGCAGCTCAAGAAGCTCCGGTGAGGCCGCCACCGCTCGCTGAGGTGCCGCGCCTTCCTGCCCTTCGCTTGGCGCCGCTCCTGGGTCCCACGCAGCCTCGGCGTTTTGTCCGCGTGCCAACCCACGCCGTAGGCGTGCATCCAGAACATCGCGAGTACCCCCGCGCCATACTGAACCTGCCGCTGCGTCTTCGCAGTACCGGCGGATTGCCCGAGGAATTTCCGATCACTCTCGTCACTCGCAACATCAGCTCGACGGGGGTCTATTTTCTCTGCCCCAAGCAGATGTCGGTTGGCACCTCGATCGAGCTTGAGATCGTGCTGGTAAGCAAGCCTCTGGGCCTCGGAAACGTGGTCGTTGCTACCATGGCGCATGTGTGCCGTGCAGAGACCGCTGCTACCCCCGGCTGGTATGGCATCGCCGCAGCCTTCGATGATGTGCAGTTTGACCGTGACGACCGTATTCCCTCCCGTTATCTCAAACCGTAGGTTTCGCGCACCCCTTCAATGCCGACGGAACTCCTGAACCTGCTTCCGCCATCCGTCTGAAGGCTTTACAGGGTCAACCTCCATAAAGATTCTGTTACTCTGAGGAATGATGGCCGCGAAACGAAAACGCAGCATTGAAGGAGTTCTTTTCGACTGGGATGGCACACTCATCAATTCCTACGACGCCGATACATCAGCGTACCTGGCGATGTTCAAGGAAATGGACATCTCTTGGGGGATCGAAGAGCTCGAGAAAAATTATTCGCCGAACTGGTATCAGGTTTATCGCGCTGCGCGGTTGCCGAGGAGGCGCTGGGAAGATGCGGACCGAGCGTGGCGTGCGCACTATGCCAAGCACCGGCCGAAGCTGATCGCGGGTGCGCGCCAGGTCCTGGCGCGATTGGGTGACACTCATCCTCTTGGCCTGGTCACCAGCGGCGATCGCGATCGTGTCACTCGTCAATTGCGCGAGTTTCGATTGACCAGGCTCTTCGTGGCGCGCGTTTGCAGTGGAGATACCCTTCGGAAGAAACCGCATCTGGAACCGCTGCGCTTGGCCCTGCGGCAGATGGAGCTGGATCCCTCCGCGTGCGTGTATGTGGGCGATGCGCCACAGGATGTAGAGATGGCCCGGCGCGCCGGTGTGCGTGCGATTGGTGTGCTCGGCCCGTTTCCTACGGAAAAGCGCCTGCGCGCGGCGCGGCCGGAGTTTCTGATCGGTTCGATCGAGGAATTGCCGGACGTACTCAAGAGGTTACTCCGCTGATGGCCCGGGTTTCTTAGCGACTCTGCTCATGGTTTCGCAGAAGTTGCGGGAGTTGATGGCGCGAACACTTGCGACGCGCTGCGAACAGGTTTGAAGTCCGTCCACCTGATGACGATGCGAACGGGAATCTCCAGCCCCTTTAGATTCAGCGTGTCATCGGAGCGGGAGTAGCTCGGGAACCAGTATTTTCCATCGACGTTTTCGCGATAGGTTTCGAACAGACTGAACGGCAGATCCGCGATGGTGTGCACGTCGCCCTGATCGGTAACCCATTTGCCATATGTTTTAACCACTTCCAGATATTTCGCATCCACCCACACGATGCCATCGAAATAGGCCTTGATGCGTTCAACTACTCTTGGCTTGGCCTGAAAGATGTAGCAGTCGATTTCATCCACCTGCTCCTTGCCCAGGTATTTCAGGTCGTATTTCGCAAGCTGGCTTGAAGTGAGCGGAAACGCGGGGATGCGCTGAAGGCCTTCGAGATCTTCCGACCTGAGGAAGAGATGCTGGAGCGTGGAACGAGGCTTTTCGACTACCTTTTCGAATGGCTTGCCATCGACATCGCGGCCCGGTTGAGTCACCAACACAAATTCTCCTGCAGGCTGCCCGTCCGCACCGAACTCCTGGATTCGAATCGTCTTCCTGTAGGTATAGTGAGTGCGCGAGAGGATGTATTCGTCTTCTTTTCGGGAAAAATGCTTGACGATTTCGGCCTCGGGGAGCGATGGCGGTGCCTCCGGCTCTGATTCATTTCCGATACGCGTGACGTGATGCTCCGGCGGCGGAGCGAGGGGTCCCTGGGCGGCATCCTGAGCGTGCAGCGGCGATCCCTGAATAGCGGCCAGAATAAATAAGACAAGGGAGGGTGAAATGAATGGAACGTGTTTGCAGCACCGCAATAGTCTGGCCTGGCTCATAACAATTTGGATGCGCGCAATTCGTGTTTGGGCAGCCTAACGCGCCCTGCCGAATCAACAGTCTAGCGCACTCCGGAGCATGCTGCCCTAGCCACACGGACAGGGTAGAACCGCCGAGGAAGAATTAGGAGCTCTCTGCTACAATTTTCACGATTCGTGAGCGACGCAATAATACTAGCCAAGCGGTACTTCGTGTCGGGAATGGTCCAGGGCGTGGGCTTTCGCTATTACACGCAGGCTGCCGCGGAGAAACTGCGCGTCAGCGGTTTCGTCAGAAATCTCCATGACGGCCGGGTGGAAGTGTTTGCCATGGGTGCGCCGCAGCAGCACGCGGAATTTCGCGCCATGCTGGAACGCGGACCGCGGTTCTCCACCATCAGCGAAGTCCAGGAAGAAACCGCGGCTCCGGATCCGCAGTACCAAGGCGGATTCGTCATCAATCCCAGCGCTTGAACGGCGCGAACAAGAGAGCATAGAGAAAAAGGGGGACGTTCGAATGAACGACCTAAAGAAGCTGATCCGCGAAGTGCCGGACTACCCCAAGCCAGGCATTCTTTTTTACGACCTGACCACGCTGCTTAAGGACAAGCAGGGTTTTCACACCTTGATCGACCGGCTCTGCGAACATTACAACGGTCACACGATTGACGTAGTGGCGGGGATCGAGGCGCGCGGCTTTATTTTTGCTCCCGCTTTGGCGTACCGGCTCGGCGCAGGCTTTGTTCCCGTTCGAAAGCCGAAGAAGCTTCCCGCCAAGACTGCCAGCATCTCCTATGCCCTGGAATACGGCACGGACACGCTCGAAATCCACCAGGACGCCGTCAAGCCCGGCCAGCGCGTAATCATTTGCGACGACCTGCTCGCCACTGGCGGCACGGCCGCCGCCACTGCCAAGCTCATTCAGCAACTGGGCGGTGCAGTTGAAGGCGCCGCTTTCGCCGTCGAGCTCACCTTCCTCAAAGGCCGAGAAAAATTGAATGGCCTCGATGTCTTCTCACTGATCCAGTACGACAAATAGGAAAGAGCGTCCAGCGATTTCGGGTTCACACCTGGAAAGAGCTTACTTTCCTCGCGTGCGTGTTCCGCTGGCGAATAGCTTCGAACAGCACGACGCCGGCTGCGACGGAAACGTTGAGGGATTTTACCGGGCCGGTGGTCGGCAGCGAAACCACAAAGTCGCACCGCTTGCGCGTCAGCTCGTGCAGGCCTTGGCCTTCGCTGCCGAGCACGATCCCCACCGGCGAGGTATAGTCCACGTCGGTGTAATTCTTGTCCGCCTGCTCATCGAGACCCACGAGCCAATAGCCTGCTTCCTTCAATTCCTCCATTGTCCGGACCAGGTTGGTCACCTTCGCCACCGGCAGATGCGCCAGCGCTCCTGCGGAAGCTCGCGCGACGGCATCGGTAAGTCCTGCCGCACGCCGTTCGGGAATCACCACCCCATGCGCGCCCGCGGCCAGCGCCGTTCGAATGATCGCGCCCAAATTGTGCGGATCTTCGACTCCATCCAGCAGAACGATCAGCCCCAACTGGCCGTGGCCAGCATTAGCATGCGCCAGAATGTCTTCCACAGTCGCCGCCGCTCGCGCCGCCGTCAGCGCCACCACTCCCTGGTGGTCTTTCGAATTGGCCAACCGGTCGAGTTGCCCGCGGTTTTCGAACCGCACCGGGACGCCCTGCTTACGCGCCAATTGCACGATTTCTTCGACTCGCGTGTCCTGCCTTCCCTTGGCAACGGCGATGTGACCTTGTCCATGGAAAAGACAGTTTACCGATGTGTGTCAGCGGTTGAAAGCAATAGCAGTTGGTGGAGCAGGCATTGCCGCCTGTTCCCACTAGGCCACGGCATGCCGCGCACGCTTGCCGCAATGGCTAATCCAATGCCGAGCAGAACTCGAGAATTCTTGCGCGAGCGGATTTTACAGGCGCGGCAAAGGAAAGCACGGCAGCCTCGTCGAGCAGCAGGATTACCCGATCGAGTTCGCCTTCGCCGGCTCGCCCAGCCAGCGCCAGCCGGATGGGGTGAAACAGCTCGCGTCCGCGCAATTCCATGCCATTTTTCAATGCCGTGACGATCTCCATGAATCTTTCAGACGTCAGCGGCGCTCCATCCAGAAGCAGCAGAGCCACTCGCCGGAGCACGTCCCGCGCTGCATAGCGCGAGAGCACCACGTGGCTCTCTACCCTGGAGATGATTTCGCGCGCGTGGTATTGAAAAACCAGACCCAGCAGATCGGCCAGGGCAACGTGGTCAGCGGCGTGCCCTCCGAGCATCGAAGCGGCGCGTTCGCACCAGGCATGCTGCTCAAGCGAGGGCTCTGAAGTCAGCCAGCCGCGTTCGCGCAGAATGACAACAACATCTGCAGCGGTAAAGGAATTCGAGGCGGAAGGGTCGGCAGGAAGCATCAGCAGGATTGTAGCGTAGGAGCGCAGCTTCATCCTGAGCGCAAGCAAAGGGATGCCGCGCCCCTACAAGCACGCTTCGGCAATTCAGCGGGAAGTGAGTGTAGCAATCACATGCGCCGCGATGGCTTCACCCCGTCCGATCGCGTCAACGCCTTCGTTGGTCTTAGCTTTGAGATGAATCTTTTCGCCGCCGACGCTCAACGCCTTCGCCAGCGCCTCCCGCATCTTCGGAAAATGCGGGCCAAGCTTTGGCTTTTCCGTGATGACCACGGCGTCGACGTGCTCGATCGCGAAATGCTTCTTATCCAGCAGCTTTTTTGCATGTTCCAGGAAAAGCATGCTGTTTGCGCCCTTCCACTTTGGATCGCTATCCGGAAAATGTGTGCCGATGTCACCAAGACCTGCTGCGCCAAGCAAGGCGTCGCACAGCGCGTGCGCCAGCACGTCACCATCC
>QHZC01000499.1 GCA_003224515.1 Acidobacteriota bacterium | reverse complement strand
TCCGAATCGGACATCAACGCGTCGGTGAAAACCCTGCTTCGGATTAGCGACGATATCACCAGTGTCTCGGCAACCGTCAACCAGATCGAGTGGCTCCGCAAGCAGCTCGAGGTAATCGAAACCATGCTGCGCCCGCCAAAAAAGAAGGAAAAAGAGAGGCCGGTCCTGGGCGAGGAGGACGAGGATCTCCCAGAGCCGGAACCTGCCGCAGAGCAATCTCTGGACAGCCCCGAGGCAAAGCGCAAGGCGGAGCTTCTCAAGACAGTGGAAGCGCTGGATAAAGAATTACAGGCCATCGAATACAAGCTGGTCTCCCCGGCGATTGTCAACAGCGATGACAAATACTTCGTCGAGCCTTATCACGCCTATCTCAACCTAATTTGGCTCAATGCCGAAGTCGGCACCGGCGGCGGCGACGTCGCCGGCGGCGCGGATTTTCCACCCACCGATACGCAGTTGGACACTCTCCGCTTGATCGAGACGGAGATAACTGGCGCCACTGCGGAATTCCAGAAGTTCCTGAAGGACGATCTTCCGGCCTTCAACCGCGTCCTCGGTGATAACAATGTCGCCCTGGTCGTTGCTGCTGCCAACGCGGAGCCGGAACAGCCGAAGGGAAATTAAACACTGGCAAGGAAGTTTTTTTCTTGCAATGCGGTACATTCACTTCGAGCCGGGCGCTTCGGTCATCGTTCTTCACTGAGGTGTAGCCGAAACAGGAAGTTCCAGGTCGTATTTCAAATTGCCGCTGACACGGATGCGATCTTCACCTTCCCCCGGTGCGAAGGCCGCGCAAAGCAAGCCCCTACATTCCGCGGTGAGTCTTTTGACCGAGCTCACGCCAGTAGTCTGCATCAATGAGACCATGCACGCCGATCAGCAACTCGGCCTGGGGATTCTCGGTGTCAACACCTTGCGAAACGGCTACCACTCGTATCCCTGAGAACGCAAGCCGTTCGTAGAGATTCAATGCATCAGCCAGCCGACGAGTTAGGCGCGATGAATCGTCGATCAGAATGCAATCGAATGGGCGCGATGGGTGACTGGCCGCTGCCAGGAGCTTCTCTAGCCCGTCACGCTCCGTGCTTACGCCGCTCACCGGTTCATCGACGTAGAGGTGCCGCTCAAGCACTTCCCATTCATTGCGCTCGGCTTGCTCTCGACACTTAGGAACTTGATCGTCAATACTGGTGGGACTCTGACGCTCACTCGAAAAGCGGGCGTAGACAGCGCAGCGGGCACGTAGTTCTAGCCGGTGCCCTGGTTTGGATTTGGTCGCCAAAGTCAAAGAAAGAATGGGTGCGATGGGGCGCCTGATGCGTTTACTTGCTGTTGTGCTATTTTGTTTTTGTCCGGTAAATTCAATTTGTACCACTACCGACTCGGGGGAGTAGCTCACTGCCCGATTACCGGAGATTGCCCACGAGAACGCCTCGGCAGATTCCGGTAGGCGTATGATCCTTCATCAACACGGCAGGAGGTGCCGATATGGCCAAAACCAAACAATTCACAATCGCGGTTGACAATCAACCCGGTGCAGTCGCAAGAATCGCGAAAACACTCGGGAGTGCCAAGGTGAATATTCTCTCTCTGTTGGGAACTGCCGAGGGCACGGCGGGGACGGTTCAGGTCGTCGTAGACGATGCTCGGCGCGCCAAGAAAGCTCTCGACGGGGCCCGGATTGCCTACACGGAAACTCCCGCGGAACAGTACGATCTACCCAACAAGCCGGGTGCATTGGCGCAATGTCTCGAGAAGCTCGCAGCGAAAGGCGTCAACCTGAATTCCGTCCACGCTACTGCCGCGAAGGGCGGCAAAAAAGCTGTCGTGGTCTACACCGTCGAAGCTGCTGCACAAGCCGCAACCGCCAGCGCGTAGGAATTCACCATCGAAGCATTTCGTGTTTTCCTCCGTCTGCTTTGCAAGCAGGGGGCTGCGGGTTCGAGTCCCGCTACGTCCATCAACCATCTCCCTGCATTTCAATCATCAGCGAGAAGAATGCGAGTTCTAGCCCAGACTAACTCGTGGTGAAACGCGGATACCGGAGAAGTGTTCCAGGGTTTGCCGAAGGCCCGATCTAGGAAGCTACACTCGCCAGAGTCGTTACCTGGCCGCTGAATCGAAATCTCGAAGAATTTCCCGGCAACCAAAGGGGATCTGGAGGCCAGTGGACGGTGTGTTCTGACTTAATGTCGATTGGCCTCAATAAGCGCGAGCACGGCGTAGGCCGTGGCCGCGTCGTTCATGAAGAGCGCGGTGCTTGGAGTCATGTGATGTTCTATGTTTTTGTTTAAGGAGTAGGACTGCCAGAAGCCTTCCGGCTTGTTTTGATTACTGGCCAGCCACGCGATCCCCTGCTTCAGTTGCGTATTGTCTCGAGGGATCCCCGCCTGCTGTAGTGCATAGGTGATCAACCCAGTGGCGTATCCGTCGCTCTTCGCTTCCTGCGGGGTGCCATCATTTCGTTTCCAGGACCCAGACAGTGACGACAGGCTCCAGCCGCCGTCGGCCTGCTGCTTACCCAGCAGTTCAGTGATG
>QHZC01000498.1:2955-6035 GCA_003224515.1 Acidobacteriota bacterium | reverse complement strand
GCCCTGAAATTGGTGCATAGATATTGGACTGCATTTTCATGGCTTCGAGAGTGAGAAGCTTTGCCCCACGTTCCACCGTGTGATTGGTCTGCACGCCGATACCGCTGATGCCACCGGCGGTTGGAGCGGCCACCTGGCCGGGATCGGCGGGGTCGGCCTTTGGATGAGCGCGCTCGACCACCCGCAGCGCGCGGTCGCGGACGTTGACTTCGCGGGGCTGTCCGTTTAGTTCAAAAAAGAGTGTGCGGGTGCCATCAGGATGCGGTTCGCTGATGGTCAGAAATTTGATGATCAGGGACTTTCCGGGTTCGATTTCGACGGTGATTTCTTCCCCGGACTTCAAACCATAAAAAAATGAGGGCGTGGGCAAAACGCTGACGTCCGAATAGGCTTGGCGGAATTTGTCGTATTTAGCGAAAACGTCGGGATAAAGCAGATAGCTCAGCAGGTCGTCGCGGCCGACGGCATGACCAAGTTTTTGCTCAAGGGATCGCTGCTCTTCTTCCCATTCGACCGCTTGGAGGTTTGCGCTCGGACGGCCGCGGAGAGGAGCCAGGCCGCGCAGGATGATTTTTTGCAGCTTCTTCGGCCAGCCGCCGGGAGGCACACCCAGGACACCGGAAAACATCTCGACAACCGAATTCGGGAAGGACACATCGTGTTTTTGGTCAAGCGTGAGAACGTCAGCCGGCTGCATCTCCTTGGCCATCAGGAAAACGGTCATGTCGCCGACGACTTTGCTGGAAGGCGTGACTTTGACGATGTCCCCGAAGAGCTTGTTCACTTCGGCGTACATTTTTTCGGCTTCGCGCCAGCGATGGCCGAGGCCCATGGCAGCAGCCTGTTCACGCAGGTTGGTGTACTGCCCCCCGGGAATTTCATGCTGGTACAGGCGCGCCGAGCCGGCCTTGGGACCGGAGTCGAACGGTAGATAGTAAAGGCGAACGGCTTCCCAATAATCGGAGCACTCATTGAGTGTGTCGACATCGAGCTGCGTGTCGCGAGGCGTGTGGCGGAGCGCTTCGACGATGGAATTGAGATTGGGCTGGCTGGTGCCTCCGCTCATGGCGGCGATTGCTCCGTCGGCGACGTCGACTCCGGCATCGGCGGCTTTCAGCACGGAGGCCGAGTTGATACCGCTGGTGTCGTGGGTGTGAAAATGGACCGGAATGCCGACTTCCTCTCCGAGCGTCTTCACCAATTCGAATGCCGCGTAAGGTTTGCAGAGACCGGCCATGTCTTTGATCGCCAGAAAGTGCGTGCCAAGTTTCTCCAACTGTTTAGCCATAGTGACATAGTATTTCAACGAGTATTTCGGACGGCCTTTGTCCAGGATGTCGCCGGTATAGCAAATGGCGGCTTCGCAAACGGCGCCGGTTTCGAGTGCCGCATCGATCGAAACGCGCATGTTCTCGATGGAATTGAGTGAATCGAAGATGCGAAAAATATCGATGCCCTGGGCGTGCGCTTCGCGGACAAATTCAATGATGACATTGTCGGGATAGGAGGCGTAACCGACGGCGTTGGCGCCGCGGAGTAGCATCTGGAAACAGATATTGGGAATGCGCTCGCGCAGCTCGCGCAATCGCTGCCAAGGGTCTTCGTGCAGGAAACGCATCGCTGTGTCAAAGGTCGCGCCACCCCACATCTCAAGACTGAAAAGATTGGGCAGGCGGTGCGCGACGGCACTGGCGGTGGCGAGCAGGTCGAATGTGCGGACGCGCGTAGCCATTAGAGACTGATGTGCGTCGCGGAAAGTCGTGTCGGTAATGAGCAGGCGTTTTTCTTTTCGTGCCCAGGCGGCGAATTTCTTTGGTCCGAGTTTTTCGAGGAGCTGGCGGGTGCCGGCCCGGGGGTTGCCGGCGGGCGTTGCCGGAACGACTGCTGCTTCGAATTCTTTGGGGATCTGCTTCCCTTTTACTTCGGGATTGCCGTTGAGGATGACGTCGCCAAGATAAGAAAGCAGCTTGGTGGCACGGTCTCCACGGCTGGGGAAGCGGAAAAGTTCGGGCGACTCGCCGAGGAAAGAGGTGGTGACTTCGCCGGCGCGAAACTTCGGGTGGTTCACAACATTTTCGACGAAGGGGATATTCGTTTTTACGCCGCGAATGCGGAATTCGCGGAGGGCGCGATCCATGCGTTGACAAGCCTCGGGAAGATTTGCGCCCCAGGCGGTGACTTTGACGAGAAGCGAATCGTAATAGGCGGCGAGCATCGCGCCGGCGTAAGCGGTGCCGCCATCGAGACGAATACCGAAACCTGCGGGGGAACGATAGGTCGAAATTTTCCCATAGTCGGGGGCGAAGTTTTTCTCCGGGTCTTCGGTGGTCACGCGACACTGGAGAGCCGCGCCATTGAGCGGAATATTTTCTTGCTTCGGCAGCGCCATCGGCGGCTCGTGGAGCTTGTGACCTTCGGCGACTAGAATCTGCGAGCGTACCAGGTCGATGCCGGTAATCATTTCGGTGACGGTGTGTTCGACCTGGATGCGGGGATTGACCTCGATGAAATACCACTTCTGCGAATCCACGTCGTAGAGAAACTCGACGGTTCCTGCATTGCGATAGTTTGCCTTGCGCGCGAGCTGGACCGCCGCATCGCAGAGTTCGCCACGAATACTCGCGGGGAGATTCGCGGCGGGAGCGACCTCGACGACTTTTTGGTGGCGACGTTGGACAGAGCAGTCGCGCTCGTAAAGATGCAGCAAGTTACCGTGATGATCGGCGAGAATCTGGACTTCCAGGTGGCGCGGGCGTGGCAAGTACTTTTCCAGGAAAACAGATGCATCGCCGAAGGCGGAGCGGGCCTCACCCTGGGCTTCTTCCAGGAGGGCATCGAGCTGGGCGGGGTCATGGACGACGCGCATGCCGCGGCCGCCGCCGCCCATCGCCGCCTTCACAATGATGGGATAGCCGACCTTGTGTGCAATTCTTTGCGCCTCTGCTGCCGACTTGACCGGATTCTCGGTTCCAGGCAGGACCGGAACCCCCGCTGAAGCGGCCAGTCTTCGAGCGGCGGTTTTGTCGCCAAGCAAGTCGAGGAGACTCGGCGGAGGACCGACGAAGATGAGGCCGGCCTTT
>QHZC01000498.1:0-2923 GCA_003224515.1 Acidobacteriota bacterium | reverse complement strand
AAGAAAACCGTAACCTGGGTGGATGGCGTCGACGCCCTTCTCTTTTGCCAGCGCCACGATTCCCGGAATGTCCAAATACGCTTCGACAGGCCCCTTGCCGGCGCCGACCTGATACGCTTCGTCCGCCTTGAAGCGATGCAACGCGAGCCGGTCTTCCTGCGAATAGATAGCCACGGTGCGCAAGCCGAGCTCGTTGGCGGCGCGGAAGATGCGTATGGCGATTTCGCTGCGATTGGCAGCGAGCAGCTTGCGGATCGGGTTGGTCTTCTTCATCTTGAGGGGCGATCAATGGGTCGCGCGAAATTCTACATTGTTTCATGGTGAGGACGCGACTCGGTTACAGTTTTTTCGATACCACAAAGCAACAAACTGGATAGATTGGCCAAAAGAGCGCGGACGGGCGTTTTCAGGCTAGCACTAAGGAACTGGCGCAGATGGAGAGGGCAGTAAAGAATCGGCGGCGCCTGGCGCGGTTGTTGCCGCTTTCAACTGTTGCAGTTGCGTCTGGACCCTGGCCCAGGCCTTGGCGTTGCGCTTTGTCGCATAAGGAGCATCCGGTTCTGCGAAGAAGCGCGAAAGTTCCGCTTTCACCTCGGCCATGGCACCCACAAAGTTTTTTTCCGCGAGTCTGTCCAGCAATTTGGCATGCGCTTCATCGTTCAATCGGTATTTCCCGGGACCGGTGCTCACTCCAACGTCGAAATTGTCGTTCGGCAAATCGATTTGGCCGTCGCGGATGCCCGTCAGCAACTTGCGGTAGCGGTCGAGCGTGGCATTGAAACTGGCTTCAAACATCAGTTCGGTCTGCGGCGTAGGCGTCCTGAACTGCAGGATCTTAAGGGGACCGAACTTGGGAATCAGCTTGTAGAGAAAAGCAAGGAAACGCTCGCCCGGACTGGGCTTGCGATAGTCCTTGCCCCATTCGCGCTCGTAATTCGCACGGGACAGATTGAACAGAAACTTTCTCTTGGTTGCGTCGGGAATGTCGTCCTTGATCTCGTCCTTCTTGAGATGCCAGGCGATTCGAGTGGCTTTGGGAATGAGCTTGCTGACGTCGCGGCGGTAGGAGTTGAGAGCTTTTTCTTCGCTCACAAGCACATCTTTCAATTCAAGGCCATAGGTCTCCCGAAAGGCTTGCTCGAGAACCGGGCGGGAAACTTCGAAGCCGATGAAGTCGTGATAGCTGTCGGGAGCGTATCGTTCTCGTGCGATTTCGAGAACGTCAAAGCCAAATTCGGTTTTCACATGGGCCAGGGGGTTGTCCTCGAAAGCAACGCTGTCGCCAAATTTCTTTCGGAGCCCGGGATACAGAATCGGAACGGCACGGTTGGTGCCGAGGCGGTGACCGTAGTTGTCCGCGGCGTAATGCGCGAGCGCGCCGACGGCGAAAGCGTATTCGTTGACGTCCTTGGCGTCCCGCAGCAGCGCCTGGATGAGATCGCCGCTGCGGACGTAATGCGTAAGATCGCTGAAAAAGGGGCTGCCATACGGGTAATACCCCATATCTTGAATGATCGCACCGCCATAAGCGTAGGCTTGTGCCCTGCTCAGATCTTCTTCAGTGGCCTGCGGGAATTTCTTCAGGAGGAGAGGCTTGATGTGCGTCTCCCACGCTGCATCGATGATGGCTTCATGAGATAGAACAGCATAGGCGTCGACGGTGACCGGCAAGACCAGCAGAACGGCGGTCAGGCAAACCACCATCAGACCAGAGCGATTGGGCAGGTGACCTGCAGTTGGCGATGGAAGGTGTCGTTTCGGCTCCACGTCCCCAGAATAAAACAAAACGGCCCCTCATGGCTTGAGGAGCGGCTGGGCAAAGCGAATGGGAACGCCAAAGTTCGAACCGCCAAAACCCTTGACAACCGCGAATGTCACGCCAATCACTTCTCCATCGCGATTGATGAGCGGTCCGCCCGAGCCGCCAGAAGTGGTCTGCGCATCGTAGACAATTTTGTCCGGAAGCACGTCGCCGATATGGCCTTGAGTAACGAGAGGACGGATGAGTTTACGGCGGAGAAGTTCGTTTACAACCTCTTTCGGTTTTCCGCCGGTGGCCTTGGCGATCTCGTTCACGACATCTTCACCCGCGCGCGCCAGAATCGCGCTGATACCGGTGGCGTAGCCAAGGGAGACGAGCGGCTGGCCACTGACCGCCGCCTCCTTGCGCGCATCCATTTTCAAGATGGGTTTTTTCAAACCCGACAAATCACCTTTCAGCACCGCGAGGTCCGCCTCCTCGGAAATCTCGGAAATGCTGACGGGAACTCCGGCTGTCGCGTCTGGGAAATAGGCCGTCAGATCGGCGATGGAAGGATTAAGCCCCTGGCTAAAAACGGCGGCAAGTTCGTCATTCTTCCACCAGGGTTGGGCCACGTGGTGATTGGTGAGAATACGGCCTTTGCCGACGATGAATCCGGTGCCGAAGAAATCAGCGCGAACCTCGGGTGCGCGGCCTTCCAAGGTATAAACCGGGTCCGCCGTAACGCAGAGGGCGGCCAGAAGCTCGGTCGACGAAGGAGACCGATACATGGAGAAGGCAAACGCTCGGCGCATAGGCACGAATCACTTCTTCCGCGGACTGCGACTCGGCCTCCACGCGTTTGAGCCGTGTGGTCGTTTCCTCGAGCTGCTTCTGAAGTGAGGGCACGTCGCCGGACCCGGCGCCCGAGATCTTCTGGCGCAACTCATCGGATTGCTGCTTGAGCTGCTGCTTTTGCTCGAGAGCATCGGATTGCTGAAGATCGGCGCGCGCGCTGCGCGCATCCGCCATCAATTGCTCCTGGCGGTGAGCGCCACCCTCGAGCTGAGCGATAACGGCGTACGCCCGGTTAGCTTCCTTGTCGGCGCGCCGGGAGTAAAGAAGAAAGATTCCGGCGATCAAGATGGCGATGGCGAAGAGGGCCGATACGCCAATTTTCAA
>QHZC01000497.1:2921-7326 GCA_003224515.1 Acidobacteriota bacterium | reverse complement strand
CAAAACGAATTCTACGAAAAAAGCAAACATCCTCTTGATACGCGGCCATAATAGCGACCTTGACCCGCGCAACGGGAGCGCTTAATCCGGAATGATCGGCTAATTACAAATCGTCAGCGGGACTTGCGGAGTTGTTCCACCCAGCGGGAAAGCAAGCCTTGGTAAGGTGCCTCAACGTCGATGAATTCAACTCCCATGCCGATCCGCGGCTTCACGATACGAACCACGGCCAGGGCTTCCACTCTTTGGTCCTTCCGCGTGAGCGTGATTCGCATGCGGGCATTCAAAGGGAACGGCCGGCTGGTGCAGATGAACGCGCCGCCCATGGAAATGTCGGACGTAACACCCGCAGCCTTTGTGCCACTTTCCAGGTCCAGCAGCTCAACGTCTGCGGCAAACGGATAGCGAATGCAGTAGCGGCGGTCGCGAACGGACATGCCCCGCGCGTCGCCTTTCAATTTTCGGTCGTCCATCGAGATTACGTTGCTCACAGTCGTTTACGCCGGGCTGCAAACGGCTTGTCTACCGAGTGCGTGTCCGGCACCTCTTATTTTGCCGCAAACAGCCTGACCTGTGGATTCTCAACCCATCAAGAACGCCAAAAAGACAACACCTGCGGGCCCAGGCAGCGTCCCGCCTCATACCAGCAAGATATTACTTGGAACGACAAACCAGCGTTTCTCCAAACGGTTGGCCCTTTCCTGGCGTGTTAGCCTAATTGCAGGTTTGTCTCTTATCGCGCCATGACCACACTATCCGATGGACTCCGGCAGAGTGACCGCGTCAGCTTCCGCATGCCCGTGGAGGCCTCGTGGGTCTCGCCCGCCGGAGCTACCCTTACGCAAGCCGCTGAAACCCTGCTCGTCAGCCGCAATGGCGGTGTCCTCCGGCTATCAGAAAAACTTTCCATGGGCCAGGAGCTCCACCTGCGCCGCAACCTCGAAGGAGACACTTGGAAAAACACCCGCGCCCGCGTCGTCGCCGAAATCGACCAGGACCCGCCCAATCACTTTCTCTACGCCATTCATATTCTCGATCCGCGCTCCGACTTCTGGGACATCGAGTTCCCTGCTCTTCACAAAGCCGAGGAAGCCCTCGCGCGCCTTCTCATGGAATGCAGTTTCTGCCAGCGCCGCGAAGTCGTCTATCTCAACGAGTTGCAGTTGAAATCCTTCGAAGTCCGCAAATGCGTCGCGCGCCTCTGCAAACTTTGCGACTCGCCGTCCATCTGGATTGAATCCCAATCCGAAATCCGCGACCCGGAAAACGGTGGGTCCAGCCGGTCCGTCGAAGACCGCGTCATTCCTCGCCGCAACCGCACCCGCGTCAAGGCCCGCATCCTCGCTTGCATCCGCCACCGCGGCTTTCAGGAAGAAATCGCCGTCTGCGAAGATTTGTCCAAGGGTGGACTCAGCTTCCGCAGCCGTAATCAATACGCCGAAGGTTCCCGCGTCGAAGTCGCCGTGCCCTTCACTCCCGGCGCCGGCGCCATCTTCGTTCCCATCCGCATCGTCTTCTCCCAATCCATCCCCACTGCCGGCCTCTACCGCCACGGCGCCGCCTACATCAAGCCCCCCCTCGACGCCTAATCCCCTCGTCCTCTTTTTTTATGTACGGACCGCGAGGAACCCGTCCCGACCGGACGGGATCGTGCCCTTTTTCTTCTTTCTTGAGTCTCTCAAGTTTCAACTTTCTGGTTTCTGCCTTCAAGTTTCTACTGCCCTCCCCCCAACCTTCAAAACGTACAACGCGTTTCGGCCTTCAATTGCCCAAATCGAAAAACTGTCCCATCTTGCGGAACTTCTCATAGCGCCCATCAACCAGTTCTCGGATGGGTTGATTCGTCAGCGTTACCAGTTGCCGGTCCAGCACTTCATCCAGATACCGCGCCGTCTCTTCAAAGTCCGAGTGCGCGCCACCTTCCGGTTCTGCCACGATTTCGTCCACAATTCCCAACTGTTTCAAATCCTTCGCCGTAATCTTCATGGCCGTGGCCGCGGTTTCCGCTTTCGTGGAGTCGCGCCAGATGATCGAGGCACACCCCTCCGGCGAAATCACCGAGTAGAAGCTGTTCTCCAGAATGTTGACGCGATCGCCCACGGCAATGGCCAGGGCCCCGCCCGATCCGCCCTCGCCCGTCACCGTGACGATCACCGGCACCGGCAGCCGTGCCATTTCTCGAAGATTCCGCGCAATTGCTTCGCCCTGCCCGCGTTCCTCCGCATCGATCCCTGGATACGCTCCGGGCGTATCGATAAACGTAAGAATCGGCCGCCCAAACTTCGCCGCGAGTTGCATCACGCGTAGCGCCTTCCGGTAACCCTCGGGCTTGGGCTGGCCGAAATTCCGAACCAGCCGCTGCTTCGTATCGCGTCCCTTTTGATGGCCGATGATGGCTACGGGGCGCCCGTGAAATTTTCCCAATCCCGTGATGATCGCCTTGTCGTCGGCGTAGCCACGGTCGCCGTGCAGCTCGATAAAATCCGTGAACAGCAAACTGATAAAATCCAGTGTGTACGGCCGCTGCTGGTGACGCGCGATCTGCGCGCGCTGCCACGGCCCCAGGTGGGTGTAAAACTCGCGCCGCAATTCCGCGACCTGCTCGCGGATGCGCCCTAACTCCGCGTCGGCGTCCGCGTCCCCGGCCAAGTGGCGCAACTCCTCGACATCTTTTTCCAATCGCTCGATTTCTTTTTGGCGGTCGTTCTCTTTCGAACGGTTCGGGAGTGGCGCGCCGACTTTGGTTTTTTCTTTTGGCCTCATTCCGGCACCATTCGAACCGCGGGGCTGCCACAGATTTCCCGGACTGCTTCCACCAATTCGGGCGTGGCTTTCACGCGCTGCTGCGCTTGAAGCACGGCCATAGAACCGTCCGGCGAGCACAATTCGAAGGCGACCTGGCACGGTCCCGGCGAAGCGGCAAACAAATCCTCCAAACGGTCGAGAACTTCTTCGCTGAGCGACTGCATATCGATTCGAACGCGAAGTTCGCTGCACGCGGTGCCCTCCGGCATTTCCTCTATCCGCCGCGCTTCCTGCAGTGAAAGCCGCGTGCCCGCCTCCTCCACCTGCACACGAACTTTCAGGAGGAGCGGATTGCCCGGCTTCAAGAACTGTTCGAGGCGCGCAAAACTCTCCGGAAACGCGAGGAGTTCCTGAACGCCGGTCATATCCTGAATTGTGAAGATGGCCCAGCGAGCGCCTTTTTTCGAACGCATCGGCCGCGTGCCAACAATCAGCGCGGCAACGGTAATTTCTTTTCCGTTTCGCTGGTCTTCGACCTGATCGAGAGAAACCGTTTTCAGGTCCATCAAGCGGGAAGCGTATTTCGCCAGCGGGTGCCCGGAAACGTAAAAGCCGAGCATGGCGTATTCGCTCGCGAGGCGTTCTTCTTCGCTCCACGGGGCAGCCTCCCGCAATTCGAATGGCACCGGCGCGGGAGCGGCGGCGGTGCCAAACAATCCGTGCTGGCCGGATTCGCGCGTTCGGGAAGCGCGCTGCAGAGCGGCGACGGCATCATCCACGGACGCCAGCATGGATTCACGCGGACCGAGCGAATCGACGGCGCCCGACTTGATGAGGCTTTCAAACACACGCTTGTTCAGAAAGCGTGACTCGATGCGTTCGCAGAAGTCGTAAAGAGATTTGAATTCCCCCTGACTGAGCCGCGATTCACGAATCGCGTTGGCGGTGTTCTCGCCAACATTCTTGATAGCTGCAAGACCGAAGCGGATCGATTCACCGACGGGCGTGAAATACAGATCGCTTTCATTCACATCGGGTGGAAGAATGGAAATGCTCATGTCGCGCGCTTCATTGATATATTTCACGACTTTCTCGGTGTTGCCAGCTTCCGAAGTCAGAAGCGCGGCCATGAATTCAACGGGGAAATGTGTTTTCAGATAAGCGGTCTGATAAGCAAGCAAAGCGTAAGCGCAGGAGTGTGATTTGTTGAAGCCGTAGCCGGCAAACTCCTCCATCAGGTTAAAGATGCGCTCGGCTTTTTTCTCGGAGATTTTGTTGCCCGCGCAGCCGGCCATGAACTTGGCGCGCTGCGCGGCCATCTCTTCTTTCTTCTTCTTTCCCATGGCGCGGCGGAGGATGTCGGCTTCGCCGAGTGAAAAACTCGCCAGAAGATTAGCGATTTGCATCACCTGTTCCTGGTACAGGATGACGCCGTAGGTTTCCTCAAGAATGTCTTTTAACTGCGGAAGTTCGAAGCTGACCTTGGTCTTGCCCTGTTTGCGGTTGATGAAATCATCGATCATGCCGCCCTGGATGGGACCGGGACGATAGAGGGCGTTGAGAGCGGTGAGATCCCCAATGCGAGTCGGCTGGTAACGTCGGAGAATGTCGCGCATGCCGTGGGATTCAAACTGGAAGATGGCGGTGGTTTCGCCGCGGG
>QHZC01000497.1:0-2825 GCA_003224515.1 Acidobacteriota bacterium | reverse complement strand
CCGATGCGCTCGAGCGCATTCATGTCGTACTGCGTGGTGATTTCATCGCGGTTTGACTTGTAGAGCGGAACGACGTCCGTGAGCGGCCGCGGCGAAATCACTACGCCCGCCGCGTGAGTGGAGGCGTGCCGCGATAACCCTTCGAGACGCAACGCCACGGCCATCAAATCCTTGAGCCGCTCATCGCTATTGATGGCCGATTTGAGCTGCGGGGCTTCTTCCAAGGCGTTCTTCAACTCGATGCCGAGGGTCGTGGGAATGAGCTTGGCCAGGCGATCCACTTCGCCGTAAGGAATGTCCATGGCGCGGCCGACGTCCTTCACCGCGGCCTTCGCGGCCATCGTTCCGAAGGTAATGATCTGGGCGACATTTTCGCGACCGTATTTTTGCGTTACGTATTCGATCAACTCGCCGCGCCGCCGCATGCAAAAGTCGATGTCGATATCAGGCATGGAGACGCGCTCGGGATTCAGGAAACGCTCAAAGAGCAGGTTGTATTGCAAAGGGTCGACATCGGTGATGCGCAGGGCGTAGCTCACGAGGCTCCCTGCCGCGGAACCGCGGCCCGGTCCAACGGGAACATCTTGTGCGCGCGCGTAGTGAATGAAATCCCAGACGATCAAGAAGTAGCCCTCGTAGCGCATCTTCTTGATCATTTCGATCTCGGAGGTGAGTCGGCGCTCGTACTCGGCCAGAGAATTGCGCAGAAAACCGTGCTGCGCCTGGCGCTCGATTTGCGGAACGCGGGCGGCGAATCCCTCGCGCGCAACCGATTCAAAATAGCTCGCGGAGGTATGCCCTTCCGGAACTTTGAACTCCGGGAAAGGATTGGAAATACGCTCGATTTTGACGTTGCAGCGCGAAGCGATGTCCACAGTGCGGCTCAGCGCTTCGGGAAGCTCGCCGAAAACCTGCGCCATCTCCACAGCGCTTTTGAAGTAAAACTGGTCGGTAGCGAATTTCATGCGATTCGTGTCGCTCATGGTCTTGCCGGTCTGGATGCAGAGCAGCACGTCCTGGGCGTGAGCGTCTTCGTGATGAAGGTAATGACAATCGTTGGTGGCGACGAGCGGAATTCCGCTCTCTTTCGAAAGACGGACCAGTTCGCGGTTGACATTTTTTTCGATCGGCAACCCCTGATCCTGAATTTCGAGGAAGAAATTGCCTTTGCCGAAAATATCGCGCAAGCGGTAAGCATTCTCGCGCGCCTGCTCGTATTTCTGGTCGACGACTGCTTCCGTCACTGGGCCGCGAAGGCAGGCCGAGAGCGCGATCAAGCCTTAGCTGTGCTTGGCAAGCAAATCGTAATCAATGCGCGGGCGATAGTAGAAGCCCTCGAGGAAACCGGCGGAGACCAGTTTGATCAAATTGTGATAACCCTCGAGCGACTCGCAGAGGAGCACGAGATGATTCGAGCCACGCATTCCGGGTTCGGCGTCGCCGCGATCTTGGCCGTTGCCCCCATTTGTTTTTTCGCCGCGGTCATGACGGCTGCCCTTGGCGACGTAGAGTTCGCATCCGATGATGGCCTTGACGTCGCGCTTGCTAGCCTCATAGAAGAAATTAGCTGCGGCAAAGAGATTACCGTGGTCGGTGATGGCCACGGCCGGCATCTTCTGGCGAGACGCTTCATCCAAAAGCTCTGAGGTTTCACAGGCCCCATCGAGCAGGCTGTAATCGGTGTGAACGTGAAGATGAACGAACTGCGGTTGCCCCATGGAACTCGATTCTAAGACTCTCTTGGGAGATTTGCATCACGCATTGTTAGGTTTCCCACAGGCGGCAGGCAGCAGCCGACCCGGGGCGTTACTTGCGTCCGTGACTCTTCTTGCCGGAGGCAGTACCCTTGCCATGAGAGTCCGGGACAGCGTGCTTCGCGCGGGGCTTGGGAGGCGCAGGTTTCGCTTTGGCAGCACGCTTGGTCGCCTCGATTTTTGCGGCCGCGTGCTTCTTGTGAGCGGCGTCGCCCATCGCCGCCGCGGCGTGAGCCTTGTCAGCACCCTTTGACGGCTTCTTTTCCTTCTCTTTCTTTTTTGCCGGTTCCTTGATGCCGGTGAGCTTCCTCAGAATTTTCTCGCGCTCTTCAGCGGTTTTCCCGCGGCCGGTGAGTTGCATGGCGAAGACCTGTTCGACAATCTGGTCGAACTTTGTTCCACGCGGCATACCAAGCGCTTCCAGCTCGGTGGCTACACCGGGAAGGGCGATGCGAATCGGGCGCCACTTGTTCAGAAAGGCTCGAATCTTCGAAAGGGCGGCCGATTTATTGGACTTGGCCATCAGGTACGCGACCTGATCGAGCGGAAGTTTCTCGAGAAACCGGAGAGCGTCGATAGGAGCATTCATCTTGCGCCCAACGAGCTCCTTCTGGGCCTCGAACGCTTCTTCCTCAAAACCGAGCGCGGCTTCCACCTCGGCCGCACGAAATCCGGCCCTCGACAGAACGTTGGCCTGTTCCCGTTCCTTTAAGCGCCCCAGAACGGCGAGGAGCATCGGGGCGGCGAGACGCGGGCGAAAACCTGCAGTGAACAAATCTTCGCGGACCTTCATCAGGCGGCCAATGGCATCGTAAGCCGGATGCTTTTTCGCCAGCACGGGGTTGACGGCCTCCAGGAGGTCGTGCTCTTCCCAGGCCTTCAGCACCACGGACGGCCGTTCCTCGCGGGCAACGGCGCGAAGCTCGCCGCCAGCATCTTCCGGCGCGATGGTCTGCTGCAGATTGCGTTCGATGGCCAGGTCAAACCATTCCTGGGTGCGCTGCTCAATCTTGAAGCCCATGCGTGCCGCGAAACGCAAGACCCGCAACAAACGGACCGGCTGGTTGGTGA
>QHZC01000060.1 GCA_003224515.1 Acidobacteriota bacterium | reverse complement strand
CGTTCGCGACGAAGATATCCATCCAACCATCACCATTGTAGTCGGCGATGGCTACACCCATGCCCTTCCCGATATGTTCTGCTATGCCTGTTGCTGCAGAGACGTCCGTGAACGTGCCATCACCATTGTTGTGATACAGAAAATTCGGCTCTCCCTTGTACATGGTCGGTGAGCATGAGAGGCGCCGACCGGGGGGGCCGCAAACTTTGGAAGTCTCGGACGTCCAGTCCAGGTAGTTACTCACAAAAAGATCTAAGCGGCCGTCGTTGTCGTAATCGATCCATGCGGCTGATACAGACCAAAGTTTTTTGCCATTGGGGCCGATGCCGGCCACTCCTGCGCGCTCAGTGACATCAGTGAATGTACGATCGCCGTTGTTGTGATACACCGTATTGCGGTTGACTCCCGTGACGTAAATATCTGGAAACCCGTCGTTATCAAAGTCAGCCACGGCGACGCCCACACTGTAGCTATTGTGGTAGAGGCGGTTTGAAAAGTCAGGACTATCCTTCGCTAGGCTGGGGATGCGTGCACCGTTAGTAAAAAAAATATCGAGATACCCGTCGTTATCGTAGTCCAGGAGCGCTACGCCCCCGAGGACCGCGTCAATTACGGGCTTGTCGTCGGTCGTGCTGTTGTTGAGAATGAAGTCGACGCGTGATTGCTTCTGGTGATTCTCAAATCGGATCTGCGAACGCTCCGCGGCCTGCGGAGGTAAAGCCAACAAGGCAACAGTAAACACGCCAGAAACCAGCGGCTTTATAACGTTTTTACGGACACCGATTTCTATCTGACCGGACAAATACATTGGGCTTACGGCCTCTGCTTCTTAAACTATAATCGTAAGCGCTGATATCAAGATAAAATAGCAAAAATTCTTAACTTCTTATCCCTGTTCGCAAATATCGCCGCGTATGATCGTCAGCTCAAGAGTAATCAACAGCGATGTTAGGGTTTACTCCAGTGCGGCCTTCTGGAAGGCCAGCCTGACTGGCGAGTCGTCACCATTCTTGAAATTGGACCGCTGGATCATCATGATTAGTGCGACGCCCCTCTTCATGTCGATCCAGACCTGAGTACCGTAAGCTCCTCCGTGGCCGAAGGTTCCGGGCGAGAGCATTTCAGTCACACCCTGAGGTTGGCGGACGATGCATACTCCCAACCCCCAGCCGTTGCCAGGAGTAAAGCCGGTGACCAGATCGCCAGTCTGAACCGTTGACATCATGCGCACCGACTCGGCCGTTAGGTAGCGCCGGCCATCGAGCACGCCGCCATTCAGCAGCATTTGGGCCAAGCGCGTGTAATCGGGAGCGGTTGAGAACAAGCCACCGTTGCTCGCCGGGTAGTGGTCGCCCCAGGTGGGAGGATGGCCGTACAGAAGCCCAATTTCCGCCGGCACCAGTTGTTCGCCTTCGCGCTTGGCGGGTATCACCCAGCGCGGCATCTGGGCCTCACTCAGGTAGAACGTCGTATCCTTCATGCCTAGCGGGTCGAAGATACGCTTCCGCAGGAAGATTTCAAACGGCACACCGGAAACGATTTCTACGATCCGGCCAAGAGTGAGAATGCCGGACTGACAGTATTTCCATTTGCTCCCCGGCTCGAACGCAAGCGGCTTTGAGACAAAGGCCGGCACCAGGCCGGACAGCGTGCGCGCGGCTTTCGCCTCTTCGTCGGTTGCTTCTCCCATTCCGGAGGTGTGAGTGAGCAAGTGCCGCAACGTGATTCGCGGCGTCTTGCCATCCGCAGTTTTGAGTCCAGCAAGTTCTGGAATGTATTTGGCGATAGGATCGTCGAGGGAGAGTTTGCCTTCCTCCATCAGCATCAGCACCGCTGTAGCAGTAATCGGCTTTGACATCGACGCGATCCAGAAGATCGAATCCACGCGCATGAAAGATTTGCGTTCTGGGTCGGCCCAACCCTGAGCGTCCATCCGCAGTCGTGCATGCGCGCCGGAATGGAATCGAGGCTGGCGGCAGTCTGGGCGAGTCCGAAAGAAAGGGGGAGAAAAATTACGATTAAGAAAACGGCGAGAAGACGAATTCGCATGTAGTCGATCTCCGTAGTTAAATAACGACCAATCTATTTGTGTCTTACTGCGCAGAAGCAGGAATCTGTATCTCCGGACGAATTGAAGTCGCCGCCTCGGTCGGCAAATCGGCTGGGATCGCAACCCCATAGCGAGATCAGGGTTTCAGCATGATCAGGATTGTAGACTCCTGCTGAAAGCGGAGTATCGTGACGCTCGCGGCCTTCCCGGCAACATTTTGTCGTGTATCCTGCAAGAGGTCCTTCAATTGCTTGATGGGCTTTCCATTGAATGCCAACAGGACATCACCGGCAGAAAAGCCGGCTTTGGCTGCATCACTTGTGTCGGGTACTTCGAGCAGGATCACGCCCGTTTCACCTGGACTCCCTGCGGCTGAGACCTCACCGAGGCCAACAATGTTGCGCACCTTCGCGCCTGCCCAAACCGCAACCTCTCGACTTCGAGTTTCACTGAGAGTTGGCGTGGCATCGCTTGACCTCAAGGGCATCACCGGTTGCCGGGCAATGGCTTTGAGCTTCGGGCTTTGGACGCCAAAATTGTCCATGTTGAAGTTCACGAATCCGAGAGACAATGCGGGAGAATTCGATTTGACTCTGTAGTCGCCTGTGGCCTCATCCATAAAGAGAGCGTCTCCTTGTAGGGAGTCGGCATCCCGTGAGCTTAGCTCTTGTAGCGCGGTGGCGAGGTTGGTTTGTGGCATTGCCGGCTGATGGAGCAGGTTGAAATTAATATCCTGCGTCCACTGCCTCATTTGAATTGGTTTGTAGGGCGTAAAGACGATATTGCCGCGGAAAATATCATGGCTGTCGTTGTACCAGACATGCGGATGAAGTGAGTTGTTCACCAGAACGTTGTTCTCGCAGGTACGGTAGAAGCCTTCCCGCAGTTTCAGCCCACCGTTAAGGCAGAGATTATTGTGGATGTGATAGTTGGTGGAGCCGTCGTCCAGATCGATATCCCAGCCGTGATCGCAGCGCCAGCGCGAGTTCGACAGAATATTGGTCTCTGCAGCATCCAGCACGGGAAGTTTTGCATAAGGGCCTTGTAGCACGGTGTCCAGGTCGAGACCCTTGACGCCCCACCAGCGATCGCGACCCCAAGAGTTGAAGGAGCCATGGTCGCCGGTCTCTTTCACGGTATCGAAGACGTCGCAGTGGTCGATATGGTGCCCTCCCCAGCAACCGTCTCCTATGTTGATTCCCGCGCGAGGTACGTCGTAGATGGAACAGTGCCGAACGGTGATCGCTCTTGCGATGTCGATCTCAACAGGAGCAGTCTGTTTTTCGACCTGCCCCGTCTGGTAAATCAACGTATCTTCAACGAGGCACTCTGCCGGGTAGTCCGCCGTACGCGGTCCGGGAGTAAGATCGAGATCCCCGATGCCCAGTCTATCGTCGTAGCTGTCCAGTGGATTTCGCACCGCCTTCCGCTCGCCGACAAAAGAGATTCCGTTGGCTCCGGCGCGAGCGATGTGGCTGCGCGAAATGCGAATCCGGCGGTTGTATCCACTTACAAAAATGCAATTGCCGCCGAGCTGATCGAGAAAACAATCGTCCACGTAACAGTCTTCGGCGCCGGTGAAGAACAGGGCGCCGCCACGATAGATCCTCCAGTCACCGCGGAGAAGCGGTTCCCGAGTTACCATAAACGTCCGGGAAGCATGCTGGAACGTAAATCCACGCAGCTCGATCCATTTCACGGGAGACTCCTGGCTTCCGCGAAACTCCACCAGATGCTTCAAGCGCACGGCCTCGACAACCGCGTTTTCGAGATCCAGCCCTGTGGGAGGATAAAAATACAAGACTGAATTAGCTCGGTCCAAATACCATTCACTGGGCGCATCCAATTCTTCAAAAACATTTTCAACAAAACGATATTGAGCGTGCATCGGCTTAGGTCGGTTGTTTTGCCAGCCACCTTCGTAGAGCACGTTGCCGTCTGCGCTCTTGCCGGTGATGACGTAGTGCATGTCGCCCCACAGGTATTGGTGAATTGCGTGAATGTAGGCCCCTCGTGGATCAGCCCAACGCTTGGCACGCTCTGGGCTGATCGCGTCCGGCGCCCAGCCGCCCAAATATTTGGCATTCGGATCGTAGTTCGGGTATCGGGCCAACATTTGTCGCTGACCATTTACGAAGAGTTGGTCGGTAGTGGTGCCGGCTAGAACGGAGGTCTTCATGATTCCGTCTCGATAGGCTGTCCACTTTGGGGACAACCGCGCTCCGCCACTTAGCAGGACATGCTCGCCTGGGTATGGCGCATAGATGATCGGTGCTCCGGCCTCCCCGGAATCCTCCGGTGTGAAGACGATTGTGTTTGGTAGGTAGTAGGTGCCAGCCCGGAAGTAAACAGATAAAGTTCCGGGATTGTGCTTCTTGAGCTCGCGAACGGCGCTTTGAGCAGCCTGAAAGGTTTTTAGCGGCCTAGATATCGTTCCCGGATTCTGATCATCTCCGACGGTACTTACAAGAATGCTTTGGGTTGGATCGCCCGGCGACGGAGCGTCAAGCGGTTCGCGCACAAGTGACGCAGCGATCTTCCCGGACGTCGTTAATCCCACGGCCGCGCCAGTTGCTTCCCACAGAAACTCTCTTCTATCCAAGCTAAATCCTTGTTTTCCTCAATCCTCACACAAGCAGAAGCCGGGTCCTTAAATCGCGGATCTCAGGCAATAATTGGAGTTGCATCAGTATCGTTTGGGTGCGCAAATATGATGAGGTTCACCTGTCCCTCCAAACCGGACCATCGGGGTAAGTGTAGGTTGACAACGTTTCGGGGCGTATTTCCGTGCTGTATCCTGGTTTTTCGGAAAGAAGATAGTGCCCTTTGACCACTCGGACCGGGTCAACGAAGTGTTCGTGCAGGTGATCTACAAATTCCGTTACACGATTCTCCAGCGTCGTGGATACGCGAAGGTAATCAAAGACCGCCAAGTGCTGCACGCATTCGCATAGACCGACACCCCCGGCGTGAGCGCAGACTGGAATATTAAATTTTGCCGCCAAGAGAAGCACGGCAAGGTTTTCGTTGACTCCCGCAAGCCGGCAACTGTCGATCTGAACAACATCGATGGCCCCGGCCTGCAGGAACTGTTTAAACATTACCCGATTATGGCAATGTTCTCCTGTAGCTATCCGGATCGGGGAGACTTCCTGGCGGATGCGGGCGTGCCCGAGGATGTCGTCCGGGCTGGTTGGCTCCTCCATCCACCAGGGGTCCAGTTCGGCTAGTTCTTTCGTCCGTTGGATTGCTTCGAGGACGTCCCACTTCTGATTGGCATCCATCATCAGTTTGTTACCGGAGCCAATTTCTGCCCGTACCAAATGAGCGCGGCGCAGGTCGTCGGCCGGGTCCCCGCCGACCTTCAACTTGAAGTGGGTCCAGCCTTGGGCAAGAGCCTCGCCGCAGAGGTGGCGAATCTTGTCATCGCTAAAGCCGATCCAGCCCGCCGAGGTGGTATAAGCTGGGTAGCCATTCTGCTGCAAGTGCTGCAGGCGTGTGTCCTTGCAAGAGGCCCGCTCTTTCAGAAGATCGAGGGCCTCCTCTCTGGCGATCGCATCCGTAATGTAGGTGAAGTCGATGGCGCGGACGATCTGCTCCGGCTCCATGTCCGCGAGCAGTTTCCAGAGCGGCTTACCTTCGACGCGTGCATATAAGTCCCAGACCGCGTTGATGAGAGCAGCAGCAGCAAGATGAATGACACCTTTTTCGGGCCCAAGCCACCGGAATTGAGTATCGCCGGTGAGTTGCCTTGAGAAGGCCGCGAAGTCAACCGTCAGTGATGACAAATAGCGGCCCTGAACGAATCGGGACAAATACTTGAGTGCAGAGACGCACAGCTCATTTCCACGGCCGAGGGTGAACGTTAGTCCGTGTCCCTCCACACCTGCGTCTGTTTCGAGGATGCAGTACGCCGCCGAATAGTCGGGATCTCGATTCACGGCGTCCGATCCGATCTGCTGGTCGGATGTGGGGAAGCGGAGGTCAATTACGCGAATGTTAGCAATTTTTGGGTCTCGCAAACTGATCGACTCTCCTCAATCTAGAGAACTTCCTGCCGCGAGGATATGGCAGCCGTCCGCGCATACCCAGCAGGCATTTCTATTCCTGAAAGACTATGTTTGTCAATAAAAATCAATTTAAGGTATCAGAATTTGCTGAGTTGAGGTGTTTTGGGGAAGGAAAAATCAGAGGATCGCTCGACGCCGGCAAACGCGGCCTAATCACTTGTCAGAGGTTTGGCCACCCCGCCAATTGCTTCCGAAAGCAGAAGAGTGGCCTGTTTCAAAACTCTTCTCGCGGTCGCCGGAGTCGTCCGGTCGCCAATTCTTTGGATGAATGGAACGGTCATAGCGGCGATGGCGTTTCCACGATCATCGAATACTGGACAGGAGACGTTAACTATGCCATTGACTTGGTAGCTTTCTCTTTCCTCATATCCCTGGCGCTTGATCTTGGTCAAATGTGCGGCCAGGTCGCGAGGCACATGCGCGTTGTTTTGCCGGCACCAAATCTGCACCGCCCTAGAAGTAACTTCAGGAGTTTGATGCGCAAGAATTACGTGCCCAGTAGCCGCGTGCATAAGATCGACGATCGCGCCAGCCTTAACATAAAAGCCGGGACTGATGGGAGAATCGACCTGCGCAATAATCACGATGTGGCCGCCATCGAGTATGCCAAGGTGGCAAGACTGATTAAGTTCGTGCGTTGCCTGCTGCATGATCGGGAGGGCTTCGGTAATCATCCGCTTGGTCGGCGGATATTCGTGCGCCAGCTTAAACAGCCGCAATGTCAAACAGAAGCGTTCTCCATCCTTCGACTGGGAGATGTAACCGCGCTCTTCGAGGCACACCAGCATCCGAAAGATTTCGGATACAGTACGATCCAGGCTGCGGGCGACCTCGCTTTTCGTGAGTCCCGTGGGGTGGTTGGCAAGGAGTTCTAGGATGTCCAAGCCCTTTTCCAGGGCAGGGGTAGGATAACGGGTCGCAATTTTAGCCGGCTTCATGGGCATTACCTGGTCACGCGAGAGATTCGTCTTGGTCAAGGCAACAAGCTCCAGTTCTCGCCCCGCGCTATTGATGTTTCGACAGTGGCGGTAAATCTTACAGGAAACGGCCTCCAACGCAAGAGTTCTACTCGATCTAGCCCATACCGGGTATCTCCCTGCGGTGCGACCCACGACGCATAGAACCAGACGAAGTCCCCAACAGCTCGCAACGGACTACCTGCAGTGACATCCGTACTCCGTTTCTGCGGAAACTGTGCCGTTTAAGTGGCTACTTTTCTGAAAAACAATTCTCATTTACAACAAAAGCTCTTGACAGGCTTCGCGAAAAGTGGCTATAAGGAGGCATGTTTGCTGAATGAAAGATTGATTTTACATATAAAAGTATTCGATAGCAAATAGGTGCGCTTCCGTCCCTTGGCAGAGTGGGCTTCGCTAGTGACAAACCAGACGTTGTCGAGGGTGGTCAGAGGGTTGGTAGGTGCCGGTGCAAAGCATTTTCGGGTAGATGGTGGGTGGGGGTCGCAAATTAATGCCGGGAGAAGGTTATGACCGAAGCGATTGGAAGAAAGAGGAGGAGAACCATACGAAAACATTCGCTCAATCCGACGCCCTGAGCAGAGGAAGCTTTCTAAAGGTCATGCTGACCGGAGCGGCCAGCGCACTTTCCGCCGGTACCGGTTTTGCGCGATCTCTTCGATCACCAGTTTCCCGCCAGTTCAAACCTCTTGTCCGTGGACTTACACAGGATATCCGTCTCTACGGCTCAACTGCCGTGGAGATTGGCGGCAAGGCAAAGTTAGATGGCCTGAAGATCTCCGTAGACTGCAGCGACTCAAGCAGCATGAAGTGGAATGTTACTGTTCCGGAGGAAGGTGAGTTCGATCTATTGCTTTCCTGCGCAGTCTCCGTCCCAGGCTTTAAACTGGAGATTCGCTCCGGGTCCAGTTCCGTTAAAGTCGAGCTGAAAGTCACGGAAGGCGTTTATCAGCAAACGGAGGGCGGCTGGTTTTTTAATTTTGAAAGGACCAGGCTGGATGGCAAGCTACATCTGACTCGGGGAGTAAACCCTGTCACCGTCCAAGTATCCGGACCAGAGCAGAGCGGAGTGATTCGCTTCCGATGCCTGGAGATTCTTCCCGTCTCTGGCAGAGCCGCAATCATTCCTTCGGAAGAAAGTGTCCGCGCCCATCGAGCGAATACCGATTGGTTTGTAAAGGCGGGTTACGGGGTGATGTTTCATTGGACGGACTTCACCCAACCTAGAGAGGGCGAGAAGAAGCCCTATAAAGGTGCGGTCGATGCTTTCGACGTCAACGCTTTTGCGAATATGGTCGAGGAGATGAGAGCGAGTTACGTCGTTTTCACCTTGAACCATGCGCATCCGCACTGCGCCGCCCCCATCCAATCCTGGGAAGCCATTCATCCAGGATGGACAACGCGGCGCGACTTGATCGGTGATCTCGCCGCTGCTTTGGAGGCGCGCAGTATCAGATTCCTCCTTTACATCAACTCTCCGATATTGACGAAGCTTGGCCACATCGGGCCAACCGGGCTCTACCAGTTGACTTTCAGTGAAGAGCAATTTGCGGAAATTCACAGGGATGTTCTGGGTGAAATCGGCGCCCGCTACGGGGAAAGACTCGCTGGATACTGGTTAGATTCCTGGTATCAATCGCTGGCTGCCTATCCGGATGTTCCGATTGATGCCGTTTACCGCGCTTGCAGAGTGGGAAATCCCAGAAGGATCACCTGCTTTAACTTCTGGATCTTCCCGGTTCTAACCCCTTACCAGGATTATTGGGCAGGCGAACTCGACAGTCTGCAAAATCCGTTCGCTTCTCGTTACATCCAACGGGGCGCTGGCAAAGGATTTCAGGCGCATGGACTGTTATCTATGCTGGAGGCGTGGGTCCACGACAAACCAGGACCGATTCCCGCGCCTCAATTTAGCGCGGAGGACCTGATCGCCTATGTCAGGGCTAACATCGAGCATCAGGCGGTCACCACGATCAATATCGGAATATACCAGGATGCCACAGTTGAACAGACCTCTATGGACATGATGCGCCAGTTGCGGCGTGCAATCAGAGGGAAGTGACCAGCGCAAGCGGTCAAGGACGCTGACATTGAGCAGGCAATCCGTACGATACAAAACCCGCGCGAAGTCCGATCTTCCGGGAACCCGTGTTAAAGGGGTCGCAAGGCTTTAGTTTTCCGGTTGTGCATTCGTTCAGTGAGGAGATACAGAATGTTTGTCCATCAGGTTTGTAGATCGAGCAGGACCGCCATCATTCTGCTGTTGTGTTTTCTCGTTTCCCCCTGTCTACAGGCGCAGTCCCCTTCGCACTTTGAACCAAGTCTCGAATCGCTCGACAAGCATCCGCTTCCGCAATGGTATGCCGACGCAAAACTCGGAATATTCATTCACTGGGGTCTCTATTCCGTTCCTGGCTGGGCCCCGCTCATTCATCCTGAACATGACTTCACTTCACCGGACTACATCACACACAACCCCTATGCAGAATGGTATTTGAACAGCATGCGGCTCGAGGGAGCACCGACGAAGGCCTACCATCGCGAGCATTATGGCGCTGACTACGATTACTACAACTTCGCTCCGGTCTTCGACCGCGAGATTCAAAAGTGGAATCCGGACACCTGGGCTAAAATATTCCACGACGCTGGCGCGAAATATGTCGTGCTCACCACGAAGCATCATGATGGATTTACGCTGTGGCCCAGTTCGACGCCAAACCCTAAACTACCAGCCGAACGGCAGCATGCTACGCGCGACCTCGTTGGTGAGTTGACTGCTGCTGTCGGTAAACAGGGTTTGCGCATGGGCCTCTACTACTCCGGCGGCTACGACTGGACATTTGTCCCTGGTCCAATCCGTGGTCCCGCTGATTATGAAGCGGTGAAGCCGCAAAGCGAGGCTTATGGCAAATACGCTGACGCGCACATGCGGGAGCTCATCGAGCGCTACCATCCAGCGGTGCTTTGGAACGACATCGACTATCCTAAGTCCGGCCATCCTCTACAGATCATGGCGGAGTACTACAACACGGTCCCGGACGGCGTCATCGACGACCGCTTCGGCGTCAAACACTCTGATTTTATATCTCCGGAGTACGTGACCCTGGACAAGATCAGTACCACCAAGTGGGAGGAGTGCCGTGGCCTCGGGCGCTCTTTCGGCTATAACCGCGCCGAAGGTGAAGCCGAGACCATCGCTCCAGCCGATCTGATCTATCTATTGGTGGACATTGTGAGCAAGAATGGGAACCTTCTGCTCGATGTAGGCCCGGAAGCCGACGGCACCATTCCTCCGGTCCAAATGGATCGTTTGCTTGCACTCGGTGCGTGGCTTCAGATGAATGGCGACGCCATCTATGGCACACATCCGTGGAAACGAGCTGCTGGCGAGACCGCCGAAGGCATCCCCGTCCGTTTTACCGAAAAAGATTCTGCAGTTTATGCGACCCTCCTTGGCCAGCCAAAGACAACCGGCATCACGCTCAAATCTCTCTCCCTGAAGGTCGGCTCGCAGATTTACCTGCTCGGCCAGGCAACTCCACTTATTTGGTCTCAACAGGGCGACGCCATCAAGGTCAGTTTGCCCGCTACTCTTCCAGGACGCTACGCGAACGTGCTGAAAGTTATAGGACCTTTGTCCTGAGCCATACAGAGGATTAGTGAGAAATGAAGTGTCGTCCGATTGACTCGGAGGGGGCCTCCGCTGCAAGGGCTATAGGATAGGCGGTGAAAGATGCGCATTGATGCTCATCAGCATTTCTGGGTTTATGCCCAACGCGAATACGCTTGGATTGATGATTCGATGGCATCCCGGCGTCGTGATTTCCTTCCGAATGATCTAAAGCCCGAACTAGAGCGCCACGGATTTCAGGGATCTGTGGTAGTTCAGGCGCGGCAGACGCTGGAAGAGACTCGATGGTTTCTCGAACTGGCCACGGACGCTTCGTTCATTCTTGGTGTGGTCGGATGGGTTGATCTGCGGTCGCCCGACGTCCGTTCGCAATTGGAAGCTTTTGCAGGAAACCCCAAGCTGGTTGGGATTCGCCACATCGCGCAGAGCGAACCAAACGATCGATTCCTGCTGCAACCGGAATTCCTCCGGGGCATTTCCTTGCTTGAAGAGTTTGATCTCGCCTACGACATACTCATCTATCCCAAGCATCTTCCTGTGGCGGCGGAGTTCGTTAGACGCTTCCCTCGCCAACGCTTCATTTTGAATCATCTTGCCAAACCGTTGATCAAGAGCGGAAAATTGCGCCCTTGGGAGCGCGGAATGCGGGAGCTGGGGACGCTTCCGAACGTCTTCTGCCAATTATCTGGATTAGTGACGGAAGACGACTGGCAGAACTGGAAGCCTGAGCATATTGCTCCATATATGGATGTCGCCTTCGAATCCTTCGGACCCAGCCGGCTGATGATCGGTTCCGATTGGCCCGTATCTTAGCCGCCTCATATACGCGCGCCATCAATCTGGCGGAGAGTTACCTCAGCCAGCACGCGACCGAGGTGCAAGAGGCTACATTGGGTGGAAACGCGCAGCAGTTTTGGAAGTTAGGGACACGACAAAAGCAACTAAGCCGCGAATCGCAGCACACATTTGGCAATGGCAAACGCGAAGGTGATGCCGCTGGCGCTTCCGCTGGGTCCCTTTCTGGCAACCAGAGATGAAGTCCCGGATTCTGGCCGACTGGGAATGTGGCTTACCGTGAATGGTGAGTTCAGACAAAGAAGCAGCACAGTCGAAATGGTTTTGACGTACCTACGCTCCTCAGCTATGTGAGCGAGTTTATAATACTTTTCCTGGGTGACATCATCAGTACTGGCACTCCGGCAGGGGTCGGCCTGGGAATGGGGCCCCCAACATATTTGCGACAAGGAGATGTCGTGGCACTGGGAATCGATGGCCTGGGAACATCCCGGCAGGAAGTGACTGCCTGGAAACAGCGCAACTAGAGGAGGATAGATGTCCATAACCAGACGACAAGCCATAGCAGTTTTGGCGGGCGCTGTGCCAGCGTTACGCGGAATATACACTCTTGCCGAGAGGCCCCCAGTCCCTGCGATTCAGAAGGGGTAAAGAAATAACATGAAAAGCATCGCGGTAATCGGTGCTGGCATGATGGGTCCGGGAATCGCGCGGGTATTTGCGGCCCACGGCCACCCGGTTCAAATTCACAATCGCACGCTGGAAAAGCTAAACGGCGTGAAAGAACGCGTGCGCGCGAATCTTTCGCGCATGGCGGATTTTGCACTGGCCGAGCGGCAGGAAATCCCCGCCATTTTGGAACGCATTCATCTGACCCCCGATCTTTCCGAAGCATGCCGCGGCGCCACTGTGGTCATCGAAACCATTACCGAAGATTTAAAAATGAAGCAGGAACTCTTCGCCGAACTGGATCGCTTGTGCCCGCCGGAGACGGTCCTGTGCAGCAATACTTCGGTGATGAGCATCACGGAAATTGGCGCGTTGACGCGGCGGCGCGAACGCATTCTCGGCACGCACTTTTACCAGCCGCCGTTTTTGGTTCCGCTGGTGGAGGTAGTGCGCACGGAGGCCGCCGCCCCGGAACACATGGACGCAGTGTTTAATCTGCTGCAGGACGTCGGCAAAGTTCCGGTACGCGTGCAAAAAGATGTGCCGGGTTTTATCGCCAATCGCATGCAACACGCGCTGTGGAGGGAAGCGTTTGCGCTGATCGACGAAGGCGTGTGCGACGCGGAAACCGTAGACATTGCGGTGCGCAACAGCTTCGGCATGCGGCTGCCGGTGCTTGGCCCGGTTACCAACGCCGATCTCGTAGGGCTCGATTTCACTTTTGCGATTCACAGCTACGTGCTGCCGCACTTGAATGCGTCGGCATCGCCCTCATCGACGCTGCGTGCTCACGTGGAACAAGGCAAGCTTGGATTTAAGACCAAGAGCGGGTTTCTCGACTGGACGGATGAATCGACGAGCGCCGTAAGGGATGGGCTCACAACTTATCTGCTGGAGTTTTTGAGCAAGAAACGCGCAGCACAAGCAGAAAAAAAGAAGACGTATGGAGATGGTCGTGAAGCTTAAAGGAAAAATTACGCTGGTTACTGGCGCAGACCGTGGGATTGGACGCGGGATTGTGGAAGTGTTCGCGGAGGAAGGCGCGGACGTGGCGGTGAATTATATCGAGGAACCAGAAAAGGCCGAGGCTGTCGCGCAATGGGTTCGCGAAAAAGGGCGTCGCTCGATCATCGTGAAAGGCGACGTGGCGCGTCGGGCAGACGTTGAAGCCATGATTGATAAAGTATGGAACGAGCTGGGGCCGCTTGATGTGCTAGTGAACAACGCGGGGATCGAAACGATTGTGCCGTTCCTCGATCTTACCGACGAGCAGTGGACACGGCTTGTGGACGTAAACCTGCGAGGAGAGTGGTTGTGTTCGCAAGTGTATTGCCGTTGTGTGGTAGCGGAAGGCCGCAAGGGGAACATCGTGAACATTGGTTCAATTCAAGCGGCCAAGGTTCTCCCTGGACGTACGCATTACGCTCCCGCGAAGCTGGCCATTGAAGCATTGACTCGCAACATGTCCGCGGAAATGACGCCGTTGGGAATTCGCGTGAACTGCGTGCATCCGGGATTAATCGACACGGACATGACCGCGTGGATCATGAAGAGCGCCGACGTCTTGCCGGGGATTCTTGCGCAAATTTCGCTGGGGCGCGCCGGCGCACCACGGGAAGTCGGCGCGGTGGCGGCTTTTTTTGCGTCAGAGGAATCGAGTTATCTTACCGGGCAATCGATTCACGTGGATGGCGGGTGGGTCGGGAAGTGAATTTCACTTAAGTAGGTAAGTGATTTTGCACGTAGATGCATTTTTTGCAAATTTCCAATAAGAGAGAACTCATGGGCGTCAAGTTAATCGATTTAAGCATGGAAGTTTACAAAGGGATGATGACCTATCCCAATGTGGCGAAGCCCGTCATCGTGGAGATGGAAACGCACCGCGAGATGGCCGTGAGCATTGGCACGGCCCAATACGGCATTGATGAGATCACCAACCACTGCATGATTGTTACCGGCGATCACATCGGCACGCACATCGATTCGTGGGGCCACGTAAAACCGGATGCTCCGCGAGCGGAAGGCATTCCTATTGAATTGTGCTACGGGGACGGCGTGGTTCTGGATTTGACGCACAAAAAACCGGGCGATGAGATTACGCCTGTAGACCTGGTTGAGGCCGAAAACAAATTAAATGGTTACAGGATAAAGCAGCTGGACATCGTGCTTCTACGCACCGACGCGGCGAAGTTGCGATTCGAGAAGCGCTACCTTACCGATCATCCGGGCATGACCAAGGAGAGTGTGCATTATATTCTGGATCGCGGTGTGAAGGTCATGGGCATTGACGCCATT
>QHZC01000495.1 GCA_003224515.1 Acidobacteriota bacterium | reverse complement strand
TTACACCCTTGAAGCGATCGGTGGATGAAGCGGGGCTGCATTACGGCTACGTCGATGTGCAATGGAACCGCGATGCTCGCACTCTAACGTTCACGGTGCGCGCGCCTCTCTCCGTCGCCAAAGACAGTTTGGATAAAGTGCTGGCCGCCGGACCCAACTGGTGGCCGCTCGAAATGGCGCGCGAGCTGGACGATGCCATCCTGACGTTGCGCACCAAGGAACTGGATTTAGGTTTGTGGATTTTCAAGACCGCGGGAAATCCCGACGCGGTTCTTGCCGTCGACGAATTCATTTTAGAGCACCAAGATAATTGGTTCGTTCGCGAAGTACTGGGAATGCTGCGACGGACGCTGGCCCGGATCGATGTTACGTCCCGCTCGATTTATGCCATTGTCGAGCCTCGGTCCTGCTTTGCCGGGACACTGCTGGAATTGGCGCTGGCCGCGGACCGCGTGTACATGCGCGACACAGAGGAAAGCGAGAACGCCCCCGCCTTGGCACTCTCGAAGATGAATTTTGGCCCGCTTCCGATGGTGAACCATCTTTCGCGCTTGGCAGCGAGGTTTTACCGGGATGACGCGCAAATGGAAGGATTGCAGAGAGAGATCGGGAAAAAACTTTCGGCGCGCGAGGCCCTCGACGCGGGCCTAGTTACCGCCGCGCCGGACGATCTCGACTGGGAAGACGAAATCCGCCAGGCCATTGAGTCGCGGGCCGCGCAATCTCCCGACGCCCTCACCGGGCTCGAAGCCAACCTGCGTTTTGGACCGGCGGAGACGCTGGAGACGCGAATCTTCGGCCGCCTCTCCGCATGGCAAAACTGGATTTTCGTCCGCCCGAACGCCGTTGGCACAAGCGGCGCCCTCAAAGTGTACGGCACGGGCGCACCCGTGAAATTTAATTGGGAAAGAGTTTAGACAACAGGCGCGGTTCCGTCCCGCTCTAGGAGATGGCCATGATCAATTACACCGAGAAGATTCCCAACAACGTCGATTTGGGCAGAGACCGGGTGCTGCAGCGAGCCCTCGAGCATTGGCAGCCCGCCTACATGGGCTGGTGGTATGACATGGGGCCGAACGAGAGCCACAACTACGAGGTGTACTTGCGAACGGCCATCAGCGTGGAACCCGACGGCTGGGCGCAGTTCGGCTACGTGAAGATGCCGGATTACCGCTGGGGAATTTTCCTGCAGCCGCGCGACGCGAAGCGCGAAGTGAATTTCGGAATTCACAAAGGCCAGGCGGCTTGGCAAGAGGTGCCCGGCGAGTACCGCTCGACTTTGCGTCGGGTAATAGTGACGCAGGGAGACACCGAGCCAGCTTCGGTGGAACAACAGCGGATGCTGGGTGCTTCTTGTCCGTCGATGTACGATCTGCGAAACATTTTCCAGGTGAATGTCGAAGAGGGGCGCCACTTGTGGGCCATGGTGTATTTGTTGCACCGCTACTTCGGACGGGATGGCCGCGAGGAGGCGGAATCTTTGCTCGCGCGCCGTTCCGGAGATGCCGACAACCCGAGGATTCTCGGCGCGTTCAACGAGGCCACGCCGGATTGGCTGGCCTTTTACATGTTCACGTTCTTCACCGACCGGGATGGTAAATTCCAGCTCTGCGCCTTGGCCGAATCCGGGTTTGATCCCCTGGCGCGAACCTGCCGGTTCATGCTGACCGAGGAAGCGCATCATATGTTTGTCGGCGAAACGGGAGTTAGCCGGATTATTCAGCGGACTTGTGAGGTGATGAAGGAAAACAACGTCGAAGATCCGTCCGATGTGCGGGCGCTCGGCGTAATTGACTTACCGACGATCCAGAGATACTTGAACTTTCACTACAGCGTCACCCTCGACCTTTACGGCTCGGATGTTTCTTCGAACGCCGCGAATTATTACACCAGCGGGCTGAAAGGGCGCTTCCGGGAAACCAAGCTGGATGACGATCACCTGCTGACGGAGGTGGAATACCCAGTGTCTGAAGTTGCGGGCGGAAAGATCGTCACCAAAAACGTGCCGGCGCTGACGGCGTTGAACGAGCGCTTGCGCGACGACTACATCAATGAGATTGCCGATGGAGTTGGCCGCTGGCAGCGGGTGATTGACAATGCCGGCATTCCCTTCCGGCTGACCTTGCCGCACAAGGGATTCCATCGCGAGATCGGCAATTTCGCGGGGCATTTTATAAGCCCGGAAGGAGAAGTTTTGAGCGAAGAGGCCTGGAAGAACCACGAATTCGCGTGGCTCCCGAATTCCAAAGATTATGCCTACGTCCAGTCGCTGATGAGTGGACGAGTCGTGGAGCCGGGCAAGTTTGCGAATTGGATTGCTCCGCCGGCGCGCGGGATTAACAATCAACCTTTGAACTTTGAATACGTTCGGTTCAATTAGCACACCCCCGTGAAGGCGCAAGGTTAAGGCGAAGGGCGGCGATCTCTGCAACCGATCATAGACATTCACGTTCACATCATGCCGTATCACATGGTAAAGCCTTCGGCGCTGGATTTGATCAAGCATGGGCGCAAGGATTACGCGGAGGTCGAAAGATATTCCGCCGATCCAAAAGCATTCCTCTCCTTTCTGGACACTCTCGGGGTGGAACGCGCCGGGCTGATCAACTACGTCGCGCCAAAAATCATCGGATTCACACCGGAAGTGAATGACTGGAGCGCCAAGTATTGCAGCGCGGCGCCGGATCGTCTTATCGCGTTCGGCGGAGTGCTTCCTGGGACGGTGCCCGATCCGGGCCGAGAAGTGGACCGCCTAGCAAAGCTCGGGATTCGCGCCATCAAGATGCATCCCTCGCATCAGGTGCTTTCTCCCAACGATTACA
>QHZC01000490.1:1346-3191 GCA_003224515.1 Acidobacteriota bacterium | reverse complement strand
GTGGCCAAGGCCCACGGGGCTGCCGTCAACTTCGATATCGTTCTTTAGGTTGGTTCCTCCCCCGAGATCCACGCTGTTGGCAGACCAAGAGAGGAAGGGCAGCATTTCACCTCGGGTGTTGATTGCCTCGGGAGCGAGCAGGGTCAGCTTGAACGGGTTGCGGTCGTAACGGGGTGTTTCCGTCGCGAGGGTCGAATTGAGAGTAATGTTTTGGTTGCTGCTAGTGAATTGGACGGTTGTGGGAGTTTCCGTTACCGTAACGCTTTGCTGAACGGCACCAGGCCGGAGCACGGCATTCACGGTGATGTCGTTGCTCGCTTGAAGAATAAAGTTTTCCTGAATGAACTTGTTGAAACCCGCCGCCTCGACAGTGATTTTGTAAGTGCCGGGATCGAGCAGTTCGAAGAGATACACACCAGTGCCGCTCGTCTGGCGAGTCACCTGTAAACCGGTGTTGACGTTGAGCAGCGTGACGCTGGCGCCGACGACAACAGCGCTGCTTTGGTCCGTGACCTGACCCTGAATGCGGCCCCGGTAGCTCTGGGCGAGGATTGCAGAAGCGGAGAACAGAATGAGCACGAGTATCATAGAGACTTGCTTTTTCATGGGGACCTCACTTGTGGCAATTGGAGTGATCCTGACCGGACGCAACAACATGCCACCGCTAGCCAAAAGGCCGTTGCACATTCAGCGTATTCCGGTAGTGGCCATCGCAAATCGGCTTGTAGTTCAGGACAGACAAGAGGAGAACATTCGAGGCAGTTAAATTGACTTTGCACAGCAGCACCGTCCCACCTGATGCGCGACCTCCTGTTCCTGTGTCGCTATACTCCCAAAAGTGTTGGTTGTCAACACTAAATGCAAATTGTTTGCAAGTTGTTTAAAAAGCGTTGCGGAACGCCGGACCATCTTGCCGGTGATGGCGGCGCGCATCAGCCTTGAGGCCTTTGAAATCTCGTCTTTCGCTTCCCGCTGCGAAAGACCTAACGTGCAAGGACACATTCGGCCGATCCGGCTGCACTCAAGGAATGACGGTGCCATCCCGTCGCCGTGTTGTCTCCCAGGAATATTCGAAATTTGGCGGACCGGCGGGGATCGGGAATTTCGCCGCGAGATTCTCGTCAACCTCGATGCCCAAGCCGGGCCTCTCCTGCGCCAGCATGTAACCGATCTTGATTTCGGGACAGCCCGCAAATACTTCCTGCGTCTCCTTCAGGAAGCCGCTGCCTTCGTGGACGCCGAAGTTGTAACTTGAGGGGCACGTATTCCTGCTGTGTGTTGAAAGTTCGCCCGTGGCCAGCGGGGTACTCGTCTGCTGGCGCAGCAAGCGGAAATGATCATTGTCTTCGGGCGGGAGAGGGTCTTCCAGAAAAAACAAGCGGTAGGGTTCGAGCGCCTTACACAAATTGATCGCCTGATTCAGCGTCACGCGCTCGTGCACGTCGTGGAGGAGCTCGACATCGTCGCCGAGTTTGGTGCGCAGGTGTTCAAATAATTTCGGTACGAGCCGCACGTACGGCGCCGGCTCCCAGATGTCTCTCGGGCTGGTCGGCCCGACAACTTCGTTTCGGGCGCCCTCCGCCGGCGCGTTGCCGCGCGCCCCGTAGCCGACATAACCGGGCGTCGCGACCTGCACGCGCACGTGGCGGAAGCCCTGCTCCATCGCCTGCCGGGCGTTCTCTTCCACTTCAGAAAAACTGTTGCCGCTGGCGTGAAAGTAACAGTCTGCGCCGTGCCGCACTGCGCCAATACGAGCTCCCATAGCTCGACTGCCAGATGTCCTCGATTTCATCGACGTTGCGCCCGATCAGAAACGGCTTGAGATAATTCTCAAGAGCTGTCTGG
>QHZC01000490.1:461-1312 GCA_003224515.1 Acidobacteriota bacterium | reverse complement strand
CATCGACGTTGCGCCCGATCAGAAACGGCTTGAGATAGTCCTCAAGAGCCGTCTGGACGGCCAGTGCACGCTGCGTAAATGTCGCGCAGCCCCAGCCGACGAGGCCCGCCTCGGTCGTTTCGACCTTCACGACAACCAGCCGGATATGATTCGGCGCCGTGAGGATCGTTTTGATGTCCCGGATCTTCAGCGGCGCCGTGCCTTTTAGGGCCTGAGGGCAAACCGCATCGGATTTTGACGCGAGAACTCCGGCCAATGATGGTGTGGACGCGAGCAGCGACGCTCCTCAGGCCGGGGAGATAAGGCCCTTAAAACTGCGTGTTGCTGCTGTTGAATATAACCCTCGAGAATGTTGACGGGGGGCACCGCCGCAACTGGCGGGGAAATAGGAAGGCGACCAGAGTCGGCCTTTCCAATACGCCGAATCACAGCGTGAAGTCACTCGCAGAGTAGGTTGTCATTTTCCACTTGACAGGTTGTCGGGGTCCTCGTGTAGTAAGGCGCATGAACAAACCATCACGAAGAACGATCCTGAGGACCGCCGGAGTAGCGGCCCTGGCAATGCCCGCCACTTGCGGCGCATCCGCCTTGTCATTGTCTGCCACTTCCAGCGCGACCGCTCGCGGTGGCCCGCGCTTCGAAGGAAAGGACACGCCGAAGATTTGTCTGGAGGCGGCGCTGGGTGGGTCGCGGGACAACACGGCTGGTTCGAATGACGAGGCCGCGGCGGCGGCCCGACGAATCCGGCAGCTCGGCGTAAACCATGTGATCTCCGGTGGCGGCCCGATTCCCTGGGAAGAAAGCCGACTCAAGGACATGATGGGCCACCTCAAGAGCAATGGGCTCGTCCT
>QHZC01000490.1:0-270 GCA_003224515.1 Acidobacteriota bacterium | reverse complement strand
GGGGCCCATACGCTCGACGAAATGTGGGCCAATATCACCTATTTCCTCAAGGCCGTGATTCCGGAGGCCGAGAAGGCGGGCGTGCGTCTCGCGTTGCACCCAAACGATCCCCCCGCGCCGAACAGCCGTGGGTCCCAGCAGATCATGGGAACGATCGAAGGTTGGAAGAAACTGATAGGCATAGTGAACAGCCCTTCGAACGGGATCACGTTCGATTGTGGCGTGACGAGAGAGATGGGCGGCGATCCTGTCGAGGTGTGCCGCTGGTTC
>QHZC01000489.1 GCA_003224515.1 Acidobacteriota bacterium | reverse complement strand
TTTTATAAGTGAGTAATCAGGGCAGGTAGACTGATTTTGAAGGACTTAGAAGAACCGCTTGTCGGGCGCCCATAAAGGAGAGGCCCCCTTGAATGGTGCCAACCTAACAAACCCATTAGAGCATGTTCGTGCTGTTCATCAACTGATTACTACTCAGTGGTTTGGATGCTTGGGGATGGCAAGTGGCTGACCCGAATTGGCAGCGAGAGGGTTAGGATGGCTGGATGACACACATCCAAGTCAGATTCGCCCAGCCGTCGGATCGGGACTAGTTGGCTCGATTGCGGGCGGGACTTTGCCAGGACTTCTGGAAGCCGGCCTGCGCTTTTACGCCGATGGCTGCTGCGAGCTGCGGAGGATTGGGCGCGCAGCCAGGGATGTATCGAGATGGCTTCAGTTACCGCGATCGATAACCAAGTGTCGCAACGTGCGCACGAAGCGCTGGGATTTGAAGTTGCAGAACGCAGTGTGCTTTACCCTAAGACGCTGTGAAATGCTACAGAACACCAGCTCTCTGAGAGCCAAGAGTTACTCATAGCGGAGTGCTTCCATCGGATCGACGGAAGCGGCGCGGCGGGCAGGGACGAAACAGGCCAGTGCAGCGGCGACGATAAGCAAGAGTGTTACGCCACCGAGGATGAGCGGGTCGCGGGAGCTTTCCATCACCCATTTCGTGGCGAGCTTGTCGAAAGCGATGCTGAGCAGAAGACCTACCGCTAGCCCACCACCTACATTCACCGCCGACGAAGTAAGCACGATCCGAAATACGTCGGCCGCTTTCGCGCCTAGGGCCATGCGAATGCCGAATTCGTTGGTGCGGGTCGCAACACCGTAAGACACGACGCTGTAAAGCCCGACGGCGGCGAGCGCCAGCGCGAGGATCGAGAAGATGCCGAACAGCGTGGCTACAAGGCGCTGCTGGGCATACTCCGGGAGCCCGGTGATCCATCTGTCCAGGTCGCGTACGTGCATCACCTGCTGTTCCGGGTCAACCTGAACCAGCTGGGCGCGAATGTTGCGCAAAATCGACATCGGCGGGACTTGAGTGCGCACCAGAATCTGGGTGAACATCCGCAGCCGCAGGGCATAAGGCACATAGATGGAGGGCTTGGTGGGGTTTCGCAAGCCGTCGTTGCGCGCATCCGCGACGACGCCGACGATTTGCAACCAGCCGTCGCTTCCCGGAGCAGCCGGCGAGTAAGGAGGCTCACCCTTGAGGTTCGGAATGCGGAGTTGCTGCCCGATGGCGTTGCCGTTCGGCCAATACTGCCGCGCCATGGTTTGGTTGATCACCGCGAGCGGAGCCCCGCCCATGGTTTCGGCATGATCCCAGATGCGGCCCTGTGCCAAGGGAATGCGAAGGACGGGAAAGTATTCAGGACTGATGAAGCTGAGGCGCGCCTCCGGCTTCTCGCCATTGTTCCCCATGATTTCGATGCGGGTATCCCAACCATTCGAAGGGGGCGTGGCGTTGGTTGAAATGCCGGCAGCAACGACTTCCGGCATCGCAGCGATCTTCGCGCGGAGCTGCTCGAAGTATTCGGAACGGTCCTGCCAGGAAACGTGAGTGTTGTCGTGTATGGGAATCGGGACCGACATCGTATGCCCCGGGTCGTAGCCGAGATCGGTCTTCACGAGCCGGAGAAAACCCTTGCCCGCGGCAGTGGCCACAGCGAGCAGAAGAAGCGTGAGTGCGACCTGAGCGCCAACCATGGCGCTGTGGGTACGCCGGGCGTGCGCACTGCCCATCATGCGGCGCACACTGCTTTGCATCAGGCGGGCGATGTCCGGCCGCGAGAGTTGCAAGGCCGGCCAGAGGCCAAAGACGACGGCGGTGGCGACGGCCAGACCGATGCTGAAGAGAAGGACCGGCACGTTCATTTTGATGACGGATTCGGCGGGGAAGGAATTCTCCGGAAGGAATTTGGTGAGCAGGGAAAGACTCATCCATGCCAGGAGAGAGCCGACCACAGTTCCGGTGGTAGCGATGGCAAGCGACTCGGTAAGCAACTGCCGGATGATGCGGAGGCGATCGGCTCCTACGGCGGCGCGCACGGCCAGCTCATGCTGGCGTTCGGCTCCGCGGGCCAGGAGCAGGATGGATACGTTCCCGCAGCCGATCAAGAGCAGGGATGTAACGGCGCCGAGCAGGAGATAGAGGGTTGGTCCAAGAGGCTTCGCGTACACGTCGATAATACTGCGCAGGCTGACGCGGAATTTTTCCGGATAACGCGCTGGGGATTGTTTCGCGAACTCTTCCAGTAGGGGCTGGAGTTCGGCGCTGGCTTGGGCGGCAGTAACTCCCGGGCGGAGCTTCAGCGAAGCGGCGAAATCGATGTGCGGATCTTGCGTGACTCGCAGCGGGAGATAGATCTCTCCATCGCCCCATTTGAACCGGGGCGGCATCACTCCGACGATCTCATAGGTTTTGTGAACGAGCTGAATTTTGCGGCCAACGATGTCGGGATTGCCCAGGAAATATCTTTGCCAGAACTGATAACCGAGAACTACGACGCGCTGCGGCTCTTCACCCGGCGGTGCATCCGAGGGAATCAACCAGCGGCCCTTTAGAGCGGGAATGCCCCAGTGGTTGGGGGAGCCGGGGGAAATGTGTATGGATTGGACGTCTTCCGGGAGATCGCCGTCCGTGGTGGTCAGATTCCACCAATCCATGCCGACGACGCTTTCGAGGGATTTGGCTTGGCGAAGTTGATCCATCTGCGCGCCAGTCAAGCCTGTGAACCGGTCATTTCCGGCTTTGTCGATCAGCCGAAGCTCCACGATGCGATCAGAGCCTGGGTACGGGAACGGGTCAATCAGGACTGCGTAGATGACGCTGAAGACGGCGCTGCTGGCTCCGATCCCGAGAGCAAGGGACAGGACAGCGGTCAGGGTGAAGCCCGGCCGCTTTCGTAGTTCGCGGGCGGCATAGCGCAAATCAGACGCCAAGGATTGCATCGGCACCTCACATGGCAACCTCTTCGTTTTGGCCGACCGTTGGAGGTTATGACGATGGAAGGGCAGCGATGGTTAGTTGACGGACGGCTTGGATAGGGGCTTTTTTGGGAATCTTGAATATGTGGTTGAAATTGCGGTGGACAACGGTACGAATGAGGCATTAGAGCAGCGGTGATGAGCGGGGTCATGTATAATTTTTGGCAGGGGATTCTGCTTCTTTCATGGCTGAAGAGACAAACGTAGTGCGGGCGAGTGCGAAAACACGGCTGCGGAGAGGGCTGCGTTTCCTGCGGACGCGTGCGCGCGAGCTGAAGATGATCGGAAAGGCGCTCGTGTCGACGAAGCACCCCATCCTCGTGCACATCATCCCCATGCGGCAGTGCAATCTTGCCTGTGCCTACTGCAACGAATTCGATGATTTCTCGAAGCCGGTGCCGCTGGAAGAAATGAAGAAGCGGCTGGATATTCTGGCAGACATGGGGACGTCGATCATTACGATCAGCGGAGGAGAGCCGCTGATGCACCCGGATTTGGATGAAGTGATCCGGCACATGCGGCGGCGGGGCATGATCGCCGG
>QHZC01000496.1:2844-4383 GCA_003224515.1 Acidobacteriota bacterium | reverse complement strand
GCCACGGGACTCTTGATCAAGGGCTCCGCGGCAAAGGACTCAATACGAAAGCCCTTGTCAATTCGAATCGTCCGGAGAGCTTCTCTCTGACCGTAGGGCGGACCAGCTGGGCGGCGAAATCGCACAAAAAGGACGCCCGCGATGATGACAACTGTCAACAGCGAAAGAGCACCGAGGAGCCAAACGCGTCTGCGGGATAATGAGCTTACAAGAAGTAACATTGTAGCGCGATAGAAGCCTTGCGACGGGGTAGCAGGCGTGGGCAGAAGTCTACGCTCACATCTCGAGATGTCAAGTACGAGCGCATGGGTCGAATTAGAAAATGCATCATTATGCTTCTGGCGGATTTGAAGTGTTTGGGCTAGCTAAAGGCTGTTGCAAAACCCCGCTTTTTGGTTTGGTGTGCTGAGGTTAGGGGAATTCGTGGAGCAAGCGTGCTCCTCCACCGCTTTTGAGCTGCCGGTTTGGCCGGCAGCCTTACAGTTAACCACCCAGCCATGGCTTCACCGCGAATCGGCCTCGCGGACGCGTCGCAAATTCCGTTCCTTATTCAACTCCGCCAGTTCTCGCAAATATTGCTGCATTTTTTGCCAAGCCCCTACCCCTTGTCGCGTGGCCTGCTCGGCTCCCTTGGGTTCGGACGAAAAGGAACTGAGGTCCATCTACACAAAGCTCCCGAACGTGAGGATCCACTAGGCCACCGACCTCAGGCCGCACTTCCACGATGGCTCGTCCGACCTTCGCTTGGGCGTACCTATTGTCGAATGGCACGAGTTCAAACGGTTTCCTAGACCGTCGTATTATTTACTCGTGGTTACTCGTGGTTTATCTATGGTTGCAAATTCATAATTCGGCGGAGACAAATCCACGAATGAGTAACACGGAAGCCGTTGGGAAAAAGGTCTGTATTTTCAACCACTTAAATTTCTGGCGGAGAGGGGGGGATTCGAACCCCCGTTGGAGGTTTTGGCCCCCAAAACGGTTTAGCAAACCGCCGCATTCAGCCGCTCTGCCACCTCTCCGCGGTTTGCTCTGCATAGCTTACCACGGACTCCGAGCTTAACCGCTGGCCTTTTGCTGACCCACGCGTCGTCTCATTAAGTGCCCGTACCGATCGTAAGCACAACAAAACAGGCACCGAGCATTGAACTGGAGTGCGTGGGGGAGGCCTGGAAAACCGCCACCTTCGGGTTCAAGGCCATTTCTTCCGAGCGCCTCTGTCAGCTTGTAGGCTGTAGTCACTTGCTTGCAATCTAGTTTTCCACAGCCCTGGCATTCACGTGCAAACGATACACGCGCGACACGCGCGACGGTTTGTTGACATGGCCATCTAGATGGCTACGATACGATCCTAGAAAGTAAGTGTGGCGGAGGCCAAGAACAAGCTTCCCCAGCTGATAAGAGCTGCCGAGGACGGTGAACCTGTGACCATCTGTCGGCGTGGGGTACCCGTGGTGGATTTAGTTCGAACAACAACCGCCAGCAACGACAAACCTAAATTCGGGACGCTCCAGGGCAAGGTCATCGAAGTTGACCCTG
>QHZC01000496.1:0-2814 GCA_003224515.1 Acidobacteriota bacterium | reverse complement strand
ACCGTCGCGTTTATCTGGGCTGTGACTTCTGCAGACCGCTTTTCTAGCAAAGCAATGGCGGCCCTTCGATCAGGGGCGGCAATTCGCGAAATCAGTGTGGTTTCACTCTCGGAGGTTGCCATCAAGCAATCGATAGGAAAGTTGAGAATTGGCAAAGACGAAGTACTCACGGGCATCGCCGACCTCCGGCTTCGAGTCTTGCCCTACACGGCTGATCATGCCTTGCATTTGTTCGATCTGCCGCTGCACCATAGCGACCCGTTCGACCGCCAGATCATTGTCCAGGCGCTGTGCGAAAAGATCCCGGTTGTGTGACTTCTGACGAGAAATTCAAACTTTACAAGGGGCTCAGGATCGTGTGATGACAGGTGACGGATTGGCTGGCGGAAACCAACCGTTGGAAGTTCGCGGTTTTGCACTCTTGGTGCACTTTAAACTGCCAATGAGTCCGTCTCAGGGCAACTGAGAACAAATGCAAATGCTCAAAACAAGGTAAAATCGGCAAAGTACAAACAGGGCAGGTAGGTTTACGTTTTGGGCTGACCATTTGACGTTTCTTGCGTCAAACAGACTGGGTCGGTTGTCAGCGAGGGTCCCGCGCCTTGGTGGGACTGGGATTCTTTGCTTTCAGGCGATTTGAACATAGAATGGCACTGGGGTTAGCTATGCTCCCCCAGCGGCACGGCTGACGCCGGTAGAGATACCGGCTCCAGTAAGTCCCCTGCTTTGAAGCCCGAAGCGCGAAAGTGGAGTAAATCTCCTGCGAAACATTTCGACCCGAATGGGCGTATGTGTAGGGTAGAAGCAGCTCGACTCACATCAGTATGCCGTGGGGTTGATCGTTCTTGCGATCGCTTAAGGTAAGGTCCCTGCGGCGGTAGTTTGGAACTACGACGGCAGCGTGGTGTTCCGAAGAGGAATCGAATGAAGACGTGGCATAAAGTAGCGATTGGCGGGGGCGCCGTGGTGATGCTCGCCGGAATTGTTCTTTTCAGCGTGAACCAGGCAAACAAGGGCGTGGTCACCGTTCAAACGGCCAAAGTAGCCAATCAGGAGAGCTTGGTATCGCTGGTGACGGCCTCAGGCGAAGTCAAGCCGACGACCTATACAAACGTCACTGCCCAGGGATTCGGCAGAATCACGGCGATCCTTGTCAAGGAAGGCGATCACGTCAAGAAGGGTGACAAGTTGCTCTTACAAGAAAATGTCCAGGCGACTGCGGACGTGCAGGCGCAGTCGGCGGCCATCAATTCAGCGGAGTCCGGCGTACAGGCTGCGGAAGCCAGTTTCAAGGCGGCGCAATCCGACCTGATCTCGCAACAAGCCAATCTGGAGAGAGCCAAGCTGGACTACGACCGCGGACAGGGTCTCTACAAGGATGGTCTGATTCCCAAACAGGATTTCGATCAGCGGAAAACAACTTATGATGGGGCGGCGGCCGCTGTCGAATCAGCGCGCTCGCGCGTGCAGTCTCTAAAAGCGCAATTGGATCAGACGCGGTCACAGGTGAATCAAGGCCGTGCGGTAGGGTTGCGCCTAAAGGATGTTTTGCAGAAGACCACCTACACATCTCCAATCAATGGAATCGTGAGCTATCTCCGGAGCGCGTGGGCGACTATGTCGTACCCGGCATTCAGAACTCGAACGGCAGCTTCCTGATGACCCTTTCGGATATGTCGGTGGTGACGGCAGAAGTGAAGGTCGACGAGACGGACATCGTCAACGTGAAAATGGGTCAAGAGGCCGACGTGACCATCGACGCGGTGCCTGGAAAGATCTTCAAGGGTAAAGTGACAGAAATTGGATCGCAGGCCGTGCTGCGCAGTTCGGGTCTCACAACCACGCAGACCACGACAAGTACGCAGGAAGCCAAGGATTTTAAGGTTGTCGTTACGCTGGCGAATCCGCCGGAGAATTTGCGGCCCGGTCTATCGACGACAGCCAAGATCAAGACCGCGGAACGAAAAAATGTCGTGGCCATTCCGATTCAAGCGCTAGCGGTGCGGACGCGCAAGGATTTGGAAGAGGCCGCCAAGAATGCAAAGAAACAGGGCAGTTCCAATGTGACCTTGGCAGCACCGCCACCTCCGGCGCCTGGCGATCCGAAGAAGGACGAAGTCCAAGGCGTGTTCGTGATCAACGGAAAAAAGGCTTTGTTCCGAGCCGTTGAGACGGGCATCGCAGGCGTCACGGACATCGAGGTTACGAAAGGTTTGCAGCCCGGTGACGAGATCGTCGTCGGCAGCTACAAGGCACTGCGCACCCTGAAGCCGGAGTCCCAGGTGAAGGTGGACAACAGCGCGCCGAAGAAGCAGGAAGATCAGCAGAGCTGAGGCGCCGCCAAGGACAAGGGAGATTCGAATGCCTGACGAGACACCAGCCACAGATTCATACCGCGAAGACCTGGTCAGCTCCGGTGTAGTGATCAAGACCGAAGCACTGGCCAAGGTCTACGAAATGGGCGCGGAGCAGGTGCACGCGTTGCGTGGTGTGGACGTGGAGATCCGCAAAGGCGAATACGTGGCCATCATGGGGCCATCCGGATCGGGCAAGTCCACGCTGATGAATCTGATTGGCTGCCTGGATTCGCCAAGTTCCGGGAAGTACTGGCTGGCGGGGCGGCTGGTGAGCGACTTGGATGACGATGAGCTCGCTTATATCCGGAACAAAGAAATTGGCTTCGTGTTTCAGACCTTCAACCTGCTACCACGCGCAACGGCGCTCCACAACGTGGAATTGCCGCTGATCTACAACGGTACCCCGTCAGAAGAGCGCATTGAGAAAGCGAAGAAAGCGCTCGAACGCGTGGACCTG
>QHZC01000492.1:1358-11593 GCA_003224515.1 Acidobacteriota bacterium | reverse complement strand
GCGCCTGAAGTTGACTGCGGTCTTCCTCGCTTAGCTGAACGGGGGGTGCAATTCGCATAAGCCGCCTCCATATTGTATAGGACGCGGCCCAATAATAAACGTCTCTATTTATGACGCACTACACTAGGTCCGCAGGCCCTCCCAATCGCCGGCACTCTCGTCGCGTTGACAAAGGCAGCACTGGCGGGCAGAATGAAAATGCTTCGATGTATGTGTGACCTTGACTGCGTCGAGGTCAACATCGGGAGCCGTCACCCCGGCCGCGTCGGGGTGAGCCCGTGCTTGTGCCCGAGTGGCGGAACTGGCAGACGCGCTAGCTTCAGGAGCTAGTGATCGCAAGGTCGTGGAGGTTCGAGTCCTCTCTCGGGCACCATCTTATCCGCTCTTCCGGTGCATTCGAATTGACGACCCACGCTCGAATCCGCTACGTTGTTCCCGCAGAGTGATACTGAGAAAACTGAGGTGTCGCTATGTTTTTGCATCTCCTGGCGCTTTCCTTTCCCGACTGGCGGCCGCATTTCGCCTTCCTCGACACCGCTCTGGTCCTAACACCGGCAATGAAAAAGTGTGATCCCAAGCTCCGAATCAAAATTTATCCCGAGCTGATGCCAGGCGCCATGGGCTGGTTTCGCTCGTCGGCGCTGGTAACGGTGCTCGTGGGAATCCGCTACTTCACGATCCATCTGGCCGCAGATGCGAAACTTGCAGGCGATCGTTCGCTGACTGGCAAGTGGTTCGGGTGGTGGCTGCTGGTGTGGCTCGCCGCGTATGTGTTCATTTATGCGCTGCAGCTTCCGGTGAAAGGAATTCTTGATATGGCGTGGGTACGCGTGATTGGGATTTCCGTAGTGGTCATTCTAGCGTCCTGGCTGGTGCTCGCTTTGAATGGCGGGCCCCATGTTTCGAATGCGCACCTGGCCATCAGCGTTGGCGGTGGATTCGGTTTCGTCATGCTGCTGAATACCTGGGGCGTGGTGTGGCGGGTGCACAAGCGGCTGATCGCCTGGGCGCGCACCAGCGGAGAGCAAGGTGTACCGATGCCGCCGGAAGCCGAGCGTCTGATGCGTTGGAATTTTCTCACCGCGCGTACGTCGTTCTGGCTGTCCTTCCCCATGCTTTTCTTCATGGGCGCGGCGAGCCACTACCCGTTCCTGAGTACTCTGGGGCGATGAAAATGACAAAACGCTCTCATGCCTGAGGAAGCCAACTACAACGTCCTAACGATAGAAAACGGGGTGCCCGTTAAGGCCTGGACCAAGGGCGTTGCCCTCGAAGAGCAAGCCCGCAAGCAACTCCTGAACGTCGCGCAGCTTCCCTTCATATTTAAGTGGGTCGCGGCCATGCCGGACGTGCACTGGGGCATCGGCGCGACCGTCGGCAGCGTCATTCCCACCAAGGGCGCGATCATTCCTGCAGCCGTGGGCGTGGACATCGGCTGCGGCATGATGGCCGTCGAGACGGACCTGAACGCCCGCGATCTTCCGGACAACTTGAAGGGGATCCGCAGCGCGATCGAAAAGGCGGTTCCGCATGGCCGCACGAATCACGGCGGCCGCGGCGACGTGGGGGCCTGGCAGGAAATTCCTGCGCGCAATAGCGAAGTGTGGCAGGCGCTCAAGCCGCGTTATGACGCCATTTTGGAAAAGCACCCGAAGCTCGATCGCGGCAACCACTCAAATCACCTCGGCACACTGGGCACCGGCAACCACTTCATCGAAGTGTGTCTCGATGAAGCAGAAAATGTCTGGTTGATGCTGCATAGCGGTTCTCGTGGAGTCGGGAACCGCATGGGAAGCTACTTCATCGAGGTCGCACGCAAGGACATGCAGAAGTTCTTCATCAACCTGCCGGACCAGGACCTGGCGTATCTCTCGGAGGGCACCGAGCACTTCGACGACTACGTTGAAGCTGTTGAATGGGCGCAAGACTTCGCTCGCTCTAACCGCCACTTGATGATCGAACAGGTCGTCGGTGCGGTCCGCGATTCCGGCGAGGTACGGCCCTTCGCCGCCGAGTTGAAAGCCATCAACTGCCACCACAACTACGTGGCGCGCGAGCGTCACTACGGCCAGAACATTCTGGTCACTCGTAAAGGAGCGGTGCGGGCGAGCGAAGGCGATATGGCCATCATTCCCGGGAGCATGGGGGCGCGTTCCTACATCGTTCGTGGCAAGGGCAACCTAGAGAGCTTCATGAGCTGCAGCCACGGCGCCGGAAGGGCGATGTCCCGTACGGAAGCGAAGCGCCGTTTCAGCGTGGAAGACCACAAGCGAATGACTGCGGGCGTGGAGTGTCGCAAGGATGCTGACGTCATCGACGAAACGCCGGCGGCTTACAAGCCGATTGAGGCAGTGATGGCCGCGCAGAGCGATCTCGTGGAAATCGTCCACACCCTCCGCCAGGTCGTTTGTGTGAAGGGTTGACCCGGGAAGCAAGATGAAAAGGGAGGCAGGCCAGGTCGTCCCGCCTCCCTTCTTTCCCCTCTCGGGGAATCCGGCCAGTCTGACGGAGGGCGACTAGCCGGTCGTGTGTTGGCCTGCCTATATAATCCCGGAAACCTGAAAAAAGTTCCGGAGAAACCCAAAAAAGTGACTAAAATCACGATGGAAATCAGCGCCTGCCGCCTGGTGCGACGCCTATGCCACGAACCTCACACCTCAGCCCCGATAACATATTGCGTTTTCTGCAAGTTAGGAGCGTACCCGCGTCCACGAGCGAGATCGCCGAGGGACTCCATCTGAAAAAAGCCGACAATCGCCCGCTGTTCAAGATGCTTTCAAAGCTCAAAAAGCGCCGCGCCATCGAGGAATTACCAGGCGGACGGTACCGGCTCCCGAATCGCAAGTCTGAACAGGAGGCGCCCCGCCAACAGCCGCGCGAGGACGCCATGCGGCATCCCCAATCTCCCGCGCTCGAGGATCGCCACGAAGTAAAGGGACGTCTGGTCCTCCACCACGACGGCTATGGCTTCGTGGTCCCGGATTCGCCGATGCCGCAGCTCGACGGCGATGTCTTCATCCCTCCGGATGCCATCGAAGACGCCATGCACGGCGACCACGTTCTGGCAAAGATCCAGCGTTTGGGCGGCGTCACAGGGGCGCAGCGTGCTGAAGGCCGCATTATTCGAATCCTGGACCGGGCCCATCCGACGGTAGTCGGTTTGTTTCGCTACGGCACACGCCAAAATGTGGTGCTGCCTTACGATGTTCGAATCCAACACCAGGTGGAGATTCCGCGCGGCCACGAACTGACCCCCGGGCTGTGGAAGAAGCTGGGCTTCAGCGGCGCGGACGAAACCAGCATCCGATCGAGGCGCATCCCGCGGCTGGATGAACTGGACGGGGCCGTCGTGAACGTGGAGTTGCTGCGCTATCCGCACGGAGGCACATCGCCGACCGGGCGCGTCATCGAGATTCTCGGCCGTCCCGGCGATCTCGGCGTGGACACCGAGATTATCATCCGCAAGCATCATCTCCCCTATTCTTTCTCCGCCGAAGTTCTGGATGAAGCGGAGCATGGCGCGAAGCCGGTCAGTGAAACCCAGCGTGCCGGCCGCGAGGATTTTCGCCACTTGCCGATCGTCACCATCGATGGAGAGACCGCGCGCGATTTTGACGACGCCGTCTTCGTCGAACATCGCGCCGACGGCGGCTGGCACCTACAAGTCCACATCGCCGATGTAGCGCACTACGTTCGGACGGGAAGCGCTCTCGACCGGGAGGCTCGTCTCCGTGGCACCTCCGTTTACTTCCCCGATCGCGCCGTCCCGATGCTCCCGGAAGCCCTTTCGAATGGCATGTGTTCGCTCAAGCCACACGAAGATCGCCTGGTCATGAGCGCGCTCATGGAATTCAACGCCGCCGGCCACATGAAAGCTTCTCGCAGCACTTCTGGCGTCATTCGCTCCGCCGAGCGCATGACCTATACGAACGTCAACAAAGTTCTTGAAGGCGATGCCGAAATGACGGCGCGCTACGCGGAGCTGGCGCCCCGCTTCCGCGACATGAAAGAACTAGCACTGCTTCTGAATGCTCGCCGCAATGAGCACGGCTCCATCGATTTCGATCTCCCCGAACCGGTCATCGAATTCGACGAAGAGCAGCGCATGACCAACATCACGCGCAGCGAGCGAAATATCGCGCACCGGCTTATTGAAGAGTTCATGCTGGCCGCCAATCGTGCCGTCGCCTCCTATTTGCTCGAGCGCGGCATCGATTCGCTCCATCGCGTTCATGAGAAGCCCGACGCCCGCAAGGTCCTCGAGTTCGAAGAGCTGGCCCGCGCCTTTGGTTACTCACTCGGCGTTGAAGACTTGCACCAGCGCGAGGTCGCCGTTCGCCATGGCCGCGTCCCGGCACCCGCGAAAGCCGGCCGGCCCGACTCCTACGGGCATGGCCGTGAACGAGGCATGAAGGTGGCGCTCCCGGGCGTCGAGCTGCGCATCACACCACAGCATTATCAGCGCTTGATTCGAAAGGTCGTTGGCAAACCTGAAGAGCGTATCGTCTCCTACCTCATGCTGCGCTCCCTGAAACAAGCCCGCTACGCCGCCGAGCCTCTCGGCCATTTCGCCCTTGGCTTCGAGGAATACACCCATTTCACTTCGCCCATTCGGCGATATCCCGACCTCATCGTTCATCGCATTCTGAAGTGGGCCCTCGATCATCCGAAAGATGTTTCGGTCTCTTCGAAGACGCAGCTCGCCGCTTCGCTAGGGTCGGAATCCACTCTCTATTCGCGCAGGAACCTCGATGAAATCGCTTCAGAGACGTCGGAAGCGGAGCGCCGCGCCAATGGCGCCGAGCGCGAACTAATGGATTGGAAAACCGCCCAATTCATGGAGGAGCATCTCGGCGAGGAATACGACGGGCTGATCATTTCCGTACAGAAGTACGGCTGTTTTGTAGAACTTTTCGAGGTCTTCGTCGAAGGCCTTCTTCCCATCGGGGCGCTGGAGGAATTCGTCGGCGCGCGATGCCTGCTTCGCGAGCGCGATCACGCCATCGTCGCCTTGCCGGGTGGCCGCGGCCGTGGAGCCTCCGGCGCTCGCCGTAGCGGCGGCGCAAAAGCACGCCAGCTCGAATGGCACCTCGGGGACAAGGTGCGCGTGCGCGCCGAACGGATCGATCCCATGCGCAAACGCGTCGAGTTTGCCCTGGTTGTGGAGAATTGAGGAAGGGAGAGCCTTCGGAATTCAGCGAAAGGCTGCGCTGGAGATATGAAGCGCGTTCATCACCCGCCGCACGGGCCGCGTCACCGTGGCGGCGAATTTCGCCAGCGGATACCAAAACCGGCTATGCAGCGACAGTTGCGAGATGAACAGTCCCAAAGCAAGCTGCCGCGGCGCATCAAGATCAATCCGCCGGCCATCCCGGTAAATTCGCATCACGCGGCCCAATAACTCCTGTTTCTGAACGACGCCGTCGGAGGTTGGATGCGCGTCGCCTTTGGAAAAAAGCTGGGCGGCATTCAGTGGGCCCCGCTTCTCGACAATGCGGTGTACGAAGAGATGATTTTCTCGCCGGAACAAGACCACGTCCCCACAGCGGACATTCTCAATCGAAATCCGCCGGATCCAGGCGATATCCTTCGGCCGCACCCATGGCCGCATGCTGGTGCCGTGAACGCACAGGGAAATGCGGCCATGTCGCTTCAGCGCGTCCGCAATTCGCACCGCATCGTCCGCGCGGCGTTCCCCGCCGACCTGATTCGTATTCTTCCCGTGCTCTTTTCGATTCTCCATCAAACCTCACTGCTGAAATCCCATCGGCCGCGTCTCTACGTTAAGGACCGTTCCGCGAGATGTGGGAACGCCCGCGCGTATCGAAGTCCAGGCGTCCATAATTTTGTCTTTTTCCGAGCTGGAGCAAATAAGGACAAGTCGTTCGGAATCGAAACTGGTCCGACTCTTGATATCAGAATGGTCTCTCAAGGAGGGAGGGTCAATAGAGGTGAAGCACTTGCTTGCCCAAAGCTACAGCACTCCATCGAAGCAGTTCATTCGATGTTACCGGGGCACGAAAGGTGTGTGAGGATTCTCTAAGACCGGCGCGGAGCAGCGTTGCAAACACCGCCTTGGCCCGGCAGCTTGCCACATGCCAGCGCCAGCGTTTCATAGATCGGTTCCGACGCCACGCTCGGCTTGGTATACGGCTTCTTTTCGCCGGGCGCCCGAGGAGAGTTCTTATTGTCTTCAGCCATTCGGTGATTCCCTCAGTGTGAACTAGAATCCGCAGCAAGAAAAGCAAATTCGGCATCCGGGGTCGTCGGTACGGAAGCGGTGTCGCGTTCCCTATGAAGTGCACTGACGGGAACGGCGACACCGGCCAGCCGCGCCTTCTCTTCTGCAAGCGCGCAAGCGCGCTCGTAGGCCCCGAGCAAATTCCCGCCTTCCATCAGTGCTAGGCCCGGGCAGCGCTCGCAGTAGCTCCGAATCTCGCACCGCGAACAGATTGGAAGCTGGCTCTCGCGTATAGCGCGCAAGCGTTGGAGCTGCGGCGCGTGATACCAGATATCGTCGAATTTCTCTCGTCGCAGATTCCCTGCCGCTTGGGGCAGTTGCACGCACGGAAAGACATCTCCATACGGCGAAATGTAGCAGCTATTGTGACCCGCGCTGCAAGGCAAGTCGTTGTAAGCCGGGCTTTCCATTCCGCTCGAAACGGCGCTCCCAAATGCCGGCGGCAGGGCATTCACGGCGCCGTCTGGCTGCGCGTTCGGCCGCGGCTTGCAGGCTTGCAGGGCAGGATCCCGCAGTACCGGCAGGAGCGAGGAAACCGATGCGCGGTGCGCCAGCGGTCCGCTGGAGCCGTCCATCATCGGCGTGATGGTCAGATCTAGGATGTAGGGAATGCCTAGCTTCTCCGCGAGCGCTATCACGCCGCGGTAGGCCATCAAATTTTCCTGCATCAGCGGGCAAGCCAGCTTCACCTGCAATCTGTACTGGAGCAGAATGGGAATCGCTGCCAGAGTCCGCTGAAGCGATCCCGGAACCTTGGTGATGGCGTCGTGCACCGCGGGAAGGTCGCTGTAAATACTGATCTGCACTCGCCGCACGCCAAACTCGCCTAACCGCGCCGCACGTTCGGGGGTAACCAGCAAGGCGTTGGTCTTCAAGCTGATGTCGAAATGCAGGCGTCTGGCGGCTGCCAGAATTTCGTAAAGATCCGGGCGCAGGAAAATTTCGCCGCCACTGAAGGTCAAAAACAGAGTTCCCGAGCGCGCCAGATCCTCCAGCACTTTCAGGCACTCGGCGGTGGTCAGTTCTCCATGATCCTGATGATCTAGATAGCAGTGGACACAGCGCTCGTTGCAGCGGTAGGTCAAGTCGAAATGTACGCTGAGCGGCCGGTGCTTTTCGACGCTGCGCGAAATCAGGCGATCCATAACGGGCGTGGCGGCCGCTGACAAAGTCCCGGTCAAGGTGATACTCCCGCTGTCTCCGGGACCATTACCACTAGTTTCCGCGAAGACATTTCTTCCAAAAGTGCTTGGGTGTCGGATAGCGCGATGTCCGGCGTGACTTCATAGTTTTCAACCAGCAGTACCGCAAGCTCCGCCGCCGACTTCTTTCCATCAATGTTCTTCCAGAGGAAACTTCCGGTGTCGTTGAGCTCATGCATCACGCTGTCATGCGGTGAAATGATGACTGTTTCGTCGTCAATTTCTCTCCAAGCCAGGGCCGGATTCTTCTGCCAAAAAACAGTGGCTGGAGTGCTCATGAGGGAAGACCCTCCCAAAACGCCGAGTTCTTGCGGAATGCCAGGTCATAACCGGCTATTTCGGTCGCGGCTTGACTTAGAATTTCAAGAAGCCGCCGGTTGGCTTCCGCTTCGGCGGAGAAAAAAAGCACATTCGGCAGGAGGGCGCGAAGAATCGGCACCGGGCGGAGTGCCGTCACGCGGTTTTCCGCCGCCTGCAGCAGACGAAAAACGCCCGCCACGGGAGCACGGATATTTGATCCCGCCGCGCGGAACTCACCCCAAAAAGGCGTGCCATACGCGCACCACACTCCATCTTCCCGGCGAAGTAGGGAAATCTCGTCGGTTAAGACGCTTTCTTCCGGGGACAACGATGTCACGGTGCTCTTCCCGGCGCCCGACCTGCCCGTAAATATGTATGCTTTTCTGTCCCGAAGGACGGTGGCCGCGTGCAGTAGAAATCCGTGGCCGCCGAGAAGCTTCCAGCTAAGGAGAACGCGGAGCAGGGAATCGAGCGCGTATTGGTTCCTAACGCCATCAAAACGAATTTCACTGGGAAAAACGCGAAGCGCAGCGCCCTCGAATTCATAGGCAAAGTCGGCTGGTGCACCCTCGGGGGCTGCACCATCGTTCAGTGCAATCGTGGTCGGTTGTGCCGCAGCATCCGTGAACGCGGCGTACCGCGCCGATGCCGCGCCAAAAAGTTGTGTGTCGGACATTTGAAGGCGGAGGGACATGCCACCGATCGATAGCTCGAATTGCTGCCGGGGACCGCGCCCTGAATTGGCGAGCGCTGCGCTCAATCTGCTCCTTAAGAAGTTCCAGCGAGCGCGCCAGTGCGGGGAGGAGGCGCATTTCCCGCTTTTTTCAAGCCCCCGTGGGAAGGAAGCTTTAATAGTTTTGCTTCGAGAGCCCCCTAAGTCAAGAGGACTTTGCTCAATTTCGCAACCGCAAACAAAGGTGTGGAATCTTTTCGCTTTGTTGTTACTTGCTGCCTTAGCCGTCTGGCGATATCAGCCGCACGTTTTTGTGCGAAAGAGCAAACCGCGGTTCGGACGGCTCGGTGATTTCTGTTATTCTGGGTTGTTAAGTTCGCAGCGTTTCTCGTCCCTGTGGCGCTGCAAATTTCTGGACTGAGAGGATCGCCTGTCGTGACTTGGCCCACGCTTTCCGCACCGGCTCCCAAGCGCGCTTTCAATTTCAACGCAGGTCCGGGGGCGCTTCCTCTTCCCGTCCTCGAACGAATTCGCGAGGAACTCCTCGACTGGCGTGGCAGTGGCATGTCGGTCATGGAGATGAGCCATCGCTCGCCTGAATTTGAGAGTATCAACACGGGCGCAGAACGGAAGCTCCGGAATCTGCTCGGAATCTCAGACGACTACGCCGTCATCTTCGTCCAAGGCGGCGGCAGCATGCAGTTCACCATGGCCCCCATGAACCTCTGCCTCCCGGGAAAGCCCGTTGACGTCCTCCATACCGGCACCTGGACCGCCAAAGCCATTGGTGAATTGAAGAAAGGTATCCTTCATCATATCGCGGCCTCCACGGAATCGGAGAAATTCGCGCGTCTTCCCCGTCGCGACGAAATGAGATTTTCCCCGGACGCCTCCTACGTCCACATCTGCACCAATAACACCATCGAAGGCACGCATTGGACCACCCTGCCCGAAATGGGCAACGTGCCGCTGGTCGCCGACATGTCTTCCGACATCGCCTCGCGCCCTGTCGACGTGAAAAGCTACGGCGTCATCTTCGCCGGCGCCCAGAAGAACCTGGGCCCCTCGGGCGTCACCATCGTGATCATTCGAAAGGATCTGGCGGAACGCGCCGACGAGAATCTGCCGACCCTTCTTCAATACCGCACACATATCAAGGAGAAGTCGCTCTATCACACACCGCCGACGTTCGCGGTTTACATCATCGGCCTGGTGCTGGAATGGATGGAATCCGAAGGCGGAATTCCGGGCATCGAGAAACGCAATGAGGCCAAGGCCGGACTGCTCTATAACACCATCGAATCGAGCGGCGGCTTCTATTCTTGCCCCGTAGAAAAGGGTTCGCGCTCAAAAATGAATGTAGTCTTCCGCGTAGCAAGGGGAGACGATTCCATCGAAAAGACCTTTGCCACCGAAGCTGCCGGGGCCAACCTGGTCGGCACGCTCGGCCACCGCTCCGTGGGAGGCATGCGAGTTTCCCTCTACAACGCCGTCACCGTTGAAGCCGTCAAAGCCCTAACCAGCTTCATGCGTGAATTCCAACGCACCCGTGGCTAGATTTGTTTTGCCAGGTGGCAAAACACCGATATGACCAGGCCATCTCCCACCTGAAAATGGCACTCGCCCGCCGCGGAGCACTGAAACTTAGGCTGCGCTCGCCTTGGCCGACGCGGCGGCCGGAACGAGTAAACGGGCGGCGGAAATCCTCGCCCAATTGCAGGAACCACAGGGACATGGTTACGTTTTGCCTTATGACTTGGCAAAGGCCTACGCCGCTCGAGACCACCGCGGCAAGGCCCTTGAGTGGCTGCAAATTGCG
>QHZC01000492.1:0-1286 GCA_003224515.1 Acidobacteriota bacterium | reverse complement strand
CGCGTCGGCTGGAGGGCGTAACCCCAGGGTTCTGCTTTACACCTTCCATCCACAGCTCTTGCTTGGGCCGAGAGCCGTTCCATTCACAAATTTCAGGCCAGATCGAAGAGCAGCACCTCGGTACTTTCCACACCGGTGAGCTCGACGGTCTTTTCCGCGGAGATGGCTGCGCCGTCGCCCGCCTCCAGCTTTGTTCCGTTTAGCTTCACGCTGCCTCGCGCTACCTGAACGTAGCCATGTCGATCTTTCTTCAGTTCGTGCTTCACCGTTTCGCCCGCTCCCAGCACCGTCGCGTACAGCTCGTTGTTCTGACGGATCTTCACCGAGCCGTCGCGTCCATCCGGCGAGACCACCAGCCGCAGCTTCCCTCGCTTTTCGGCTTCGCTAAAGTTCTTCTGATCGTACGCCGGTTTCAGACCTTGCTTTTCCGGAAGCATCCATATTTGGTACAGGTGCACCGGTTCTGTCTTGGACGCGTTGAACTCACTGTGCGCCACACCGGTCCCCGCACTCATATACTGCACGTCACCCGGCTTGATCACGGACCCGTTTCCCATACTGTCCTTGTGCTCCAGCGCGCCCTCCAACACATAGGTCACGATCTCCATGTCGCGGTGCGGGTGCTTCGGAAAACCGCCGCCCCCGGCGACTCGATCGTCGTTCATCACCCGCAGCGTGCGGAACTGCACATGCTCGGGGTCGAAGTAATCTGCAAACGAAAATGTGAAATGCGAATCCAGCCAGCCGTGGTTGGCGTGCCCGCGCTGGTTGCTTTTGCGGATGTCTATCATGGCCCACCTCCTGGGTCTTATCCCCCGTACATTACTCGTTATAACGACAATTGTCAAGAGGTATATGTGCGCTCTTGGCCGCCCCTGCCTTTCAATCGACTCTTTGAATTTGTGCGCTTTCTACCGCCGCTTCGGCCAGTTTCCGGCGGCACCCCCTTTGGTGTACAGTGATAACGAAAGCGCGGCAACCGCCCAGCGGCCTCCGAGGATTTTTTAATGGACTCCCCATTGTCCGCAACCACGACGAGAAAGCCAGAGGGCTCCACGGTGCCCCGTGAAACCCTCACCATCACCGACAATCGCACCGGCAAATCCTACGAGCTCCCCATCATGCACGATACCATCCGTGCTGCCGACCTCCGCCAGATCAAGGTCGACCCCAAAGATTTCGGCATAATGAGTTACGACCCGGCCTTCAATAACACGGCCTCCTGCATCAGCAAAGTCACGTTCATCGATGGCGACACCGGCATCCTGCGCTATCGCGGTTATCCC
>QHZC01000491.1:2914-4639 GCA_003224515.1 Acidobacteriota bacterium | reverse complement strand
TCGTGCAGCACCCCAAGTACCGCCGCGTGGTGCGCATCTCGAAAAAGTTTTACGCGCACGACGAAAATCGCCAGGCTAAGACCGGCGACACGGTGCGTATCGTGGCCTCGCGGCCGCTTTCGAAGCTGAAGCGGTGGCGGTTGAAGGAAGTGCTGACGCGGAATGCGTCGGCTTCGTAAGAAAGACAGGGGAGCGGACCAATGATTCAGATGCGAACCTGGCTGACGGTGGCCGACAATTCCGGCGCGCGCAAGCTGACATGCATTATGCCGGTGGGCGGCGACGCGGGGCTGCAAGCGGGCCTCGGCGATGTCATCACCGCCGCGGTAAAGGAAGCAACACCGGAGAGCCAGGTCAAAAAAGGAAGCGTGGTGAAGGCCGTTGTGGTGCGCATGCGGAAAGAACGGCGGCGCAAGGATGGCACCTACATCCGGTTCGACGACAACGCCGCGGTGCTGATCAACGATGCGGGCGAGCCCGTTGGGACGCGCGTGTTCGGCCCGGTGGCGCGCGAGCTGCGCGAGAAGAAATTCACGAAAATTGTTTCGCTGGCTCCGGAGGTTTGGTAGGCCATGACACTCCGACACGAAAGAGCCGAACGGCACACCATTCAGGTTCGCAAGGGCGATAACGTCAAGGTGATTGCCGGGAAAGACGCCGGCAAGAGCGGGCGCGTGCTTTCGATCAACGCGAAGAAGAACTCCGTGGTGGTCGAGCACGTCGGCATCATCAAGCGGCACACCCGCCCCAACCCTTCGAAGAACATCAAGGGCGGGATCGTGGAGAAAGAAGCGGGGATCAACATCTCGAACGTGATGGTGGTCTGCGGAAGCTGCGGCAAGCACACCCGCATTGGCCACACCGTGCTGTCCGACGGCACGAAGGTGCGCAGTTGCCGCCATTGCAACACGACGCTGGACAAGTAAAGGACAAGGTAGAAGAAGGCCATGAAGAGCCGATTGCAGGAAAAATACCGGAGCGAGACGGTGCCCGCACTCATGAAGCGCTTTGGCTGGAAGAGCATGATGGCCGTGCCGAAGCTAAAGAAAATCACCGTCAACATCGGTCTTGGCGAAGCAAGTCAGAACGCCAAGCTGCTGGACACCGCGGCGGTGGAGCTCGGCCAGATCACCGGGCAGAAGGCCGTGATTACGCGGGCGAAGAAGTCCATTGCGAACTTCAAAATTCGCAAGGGCATGCCTATCGGCTGCGCGGTGACTCTGCGCGGCGACTTGATGTACGAATTTCTCGATCGCCTGTGTAACGTGGTGCTCCCCCGCGTGCGCGACTTCCGCGGTTTGCCCCAGAATTCTTTCGACGGCCGCGGGAATTACACGCTGGGCCTGAAAGAGCAGCTAGTATTTCCGGAGATCGATTACACGCGCGTGGACAAGATCAAGGGCATGAACATCACTATGACGACCAGTGCCAAGAATGATGAGCAGGGCCGCGAGCTGCTCAAAGGGCTGGGGTTTCCGTTTCGCGAAAAAGGAGTGGCGCAATAAATGGCACGCACAGCAAAAATCGCCAAGTCGCTCAAGAAACCGAAATTCAAGGTGCGGGTACGCAACCGCTGCCGCTGCTGCGGCCGCGCGCGCGGGTATATCCGTAAGTTCCAGATGTGCAGAATCTGTTTCCGCGGTATGGCGCTCAAGGGTGAAATCCCCGGCGTCGTGAAAGCCAGCTGGTAGGAGAACTATGCAGACGGACCCAATAGCCGATTTT
>QHZC01000491.1:0-2700 GCA_003224515.1 Acidobacteriota bacterium | reverse complement strand
GTGGGCGGGCTGGGCATCAGTATCATGACCACGCCGAGGGGGCTGATGAGCGGCCGCGCAGCGCGCAAAGCCAAAGTGGGCGGCGAAATTCTTTGTGAAGTGTGGTAGCCGGTATTTCTAGTCAAGGAAAATTGAGAAGATGTCACGTATCGGACGCAAACCAATTCCCGTGCCAGCGGGCGTAAAGATCGCCATCGCGAGCGGCAAGGTCGACGTGCAGGGGCCCAAGGGCAAGCTCACCGTGCCGGTGCCGCATGGCATCACCTTTGAGCAGAAAGATGGCGTGCTGACTACCCTTCGCGCGACCGAAGAGCAACGCGCGCTTCACGGTCTTGCCCGCGCGCTGGTCGCCAACGCGGTGCATGGGGTGACGTCGGGCTTCAAGAAAGAGCTCGACATCGTGGGCGTCGGCTATCGCGCCGAGTTGAAGGGTAAAATGGTTTCTTTCGCGCTCGGCAAGTCGCACCCGATCGATTTTCCGATTCCGGCAGGCATTCAGGTTGCCGTGGAAAAGCAAACGCACATCGTGGTGAGCGGCGCGGATAAAGGCCAGGTTGGACAGGTTGCCGCGGACATGCGCTCGCTGCGTCCGCCCGACCCCTACAAGCAGAAGGGCGTGCGCATCACCGGTGAGCGTCTGAAGAAGAAGGCCGGCAAGGCTGGCGCAAAGGCTGGCGGCGCGGCGTAATTGGTGGCGGCACAAAATTGAGCCTTGCACGGGCCGGGCTGGCCCCGCCTGTCAATGGATCTTGGCAAGATTTTGGTGATTAGGAGAAACGAAAGTGGCGTCAACAAGAGTTCGCAAGCTATCGCGCGATTTACACCGGCAACGTGTTCACGAGCGCGTGCGCACCAGAGTCGAGGGCACGCCGGAGCGCCCGCGGCTGTCGGTGTACCGTTCGCTAGGACACATTTACGCGCAGGTGATCGACGACCGTTCTGGCAAGACGCTGGTTTCCGCCAGTTCGATTGACGGCGAAACGAGAAAGAATTTGAAGGGCGGGGGCAACGTCGCGGCAGCCAAAGTGATCGGCAAGATCGTTGCCGAGCGCGCCAAGGCTGCCGGCGTAAATAAAGTGGTGTTCGACCGCGGCGGATACAAGTATCACGGCCGCGTCAAGGCGCTCGCGGATGCGGCGCGGGAAGCGGGGTTACAGTTCTAAGCCTATGTCGAAGCAAATTTTGCGAGACAGTCTAGCGGTACGCCGGCTCCTGGAAGTGTATCCTTCGGATTTGAAGGATGACGTGATCGCCATCAACCGAGTCACCAAAGTCGTCAAGGGCGGCAAGAACCTGAGTTTCTCCGCGCTGGTGGTCGTCGGCGACAGCCACGGCCATGCGGGATTCGGCATGGGCAAAGCCCGCGAAGTGCCCATGGCCATCAAGAAGGGCATCGAGCAGGCCAAAAAGAATCTGATCAAGCTCAATCTGAAGGGTGCGACGATTCCGCACCAGGTTTTGGGACGTTATGGCTCGGCTCAAGTGCTGCTCAAGCCTGCCTCGGAAGGCACCGGCGTCATCGCCGGCGGTCCGGTGCGCAAGGTGATGCAAGTGGCGGGGATTCACAACGTGCTGACAAAATCGATCGGCACATCGAATCCGCACAACGTCGTCAAGGCCACCTTTGCGGCGCTCTTGGGCTTGAAGGACATAGCGCACGTAGCGGAAACGCGCTCGAAAACCGTGGAAGAAATCAGCGGCAAACCACCCAAGGAAAAAGCCGCAGTGAGTGAGGGCGCCTGATGGCCGGCAAAAAAGTAGCGAGCGCAAAAATTCCCGTCAAGCCCTACAACCGGACCGAGCACGACGGCAAGAAGTCCGGCGGCACCGTGAAGGTCAAGTGGGTGGTCAGCTTTATCAGCTGTACCGATGATACGCGTCAAACCATCCGCGGCCTGGGCTTGCGGAGAATGCATCAGGTGGTCGAGCGCCAGGACACGCCGGCGGTGCGCGGCATGATTCATAAGGTGCGGCACCTCGTGGAAGTGGTGGAGTAGAGCGATGGCGAGAAAAACTTCAAGCGGCCCGAGAGGGACCCGTAAGCGTGGTCAGCACAAGCCGGCGGCCCCGGCGTCGAAGAAGCACCGCTCCTTCACGCTCTCGAATTTGCAGCCCCCCGCGGGCTCGCGCAAGAAGAAAGTTCGCGTCGGCCGCGGCATGGGCTCGAAGCTCGGCAAGACCGCGGGCTCCGGCAACAAGGGACAGAAGTCGCGTCGCGGCTATTCGCGCCGCCGGGGCTTTGAAGGCGGACAGATGCCACTGCACCGACGCATGCCCAAGCGCGGCTTTCATAACCCGTTTGGAGTGACGTACTCGGTCGTGAACCTGGCAGAATTGAACGTTTTTCCGGCCGGCGAGACGGTTACTCCCGAGTTGCTCCGCGCGCATGGTTTTGTGCGTCGCGCCACGGATCCTATCAAGGTTCTCGGCGATGGCGAGCTGAGCACCAAGCTGGCGATTCACGCGCAGGCTTTTAGCGCCTCGGCAAAAGAAAAGATTACCAAGGCGGGTGGTACATTCGAGGTTGTAGCTTAAAGAGCAATCGTAGGAAACAGGCATGAACCGATTCATCGAAGCTGTGAAGAACATGTTCCGCATCGAAGATTTGCGGAACCGTGTGCTGTTCACGCTGGCCCTTTTGGGGGTCTATCGCATCGGCGCGCACATTCCCACGCCGGGAATCAACACCGCGGTGCTGGA
>QHZC01000494.1 GCA_003224515.1 Acidobacteriota bacterium | reverse complement strand
CGCGCCAGAGTCTGGGGGTTTCGCTTGTACGGAAGGAATCCGTTCGGGTCGCTTGCAAATTTCACAGGAAAATCCGGAATATCGCTCAACTCCGGAATCCTCCACGGCTCTGCGCCGTTTGCCAGGTAGCCGTCTGAAAGAATGATGACCGGGACCATGTACTTGACCGCGATCCGGCTCGCTTCAATTGCCACCCAGAAACAATCCGCCGGAGTCGACGCCGCGAGCACGGGAATCGGTGCCTCCGAGTTGCGGCCGAACAGCGCCTGCAGCAGGTCCGCTTGCTCCGTCTTGGTCGGCAGGCCGGTTGACGGGCCGCCGCGCTGGATGTCGCAAATGACCAGCGGAATCTCGACGGCCACGGCTAGCCCCATCGCTTCTGTCTTCAGCGCCATGCCCGGCCCTGAGGTCGTGGTAATCGCCAGCGCGCCGGCATATGCGGCACCGATCGCCGAAGTGACGGCAGCGATCTCGTCTTCGGCCTGGAATGTCATCACGCCAAAGTCTTTGTACTGGGAGAGCTCGTGCAGAATGTCCGAAGCCGGGGTGATAGGGTAACTGCCTTGGAAAAGAGTCAGCCCCGACTTCTGCGCGGCGGTAACAAAGCCCAGCGCCAGCGCCTGGTTACCGCTCATGCTTCGGTAAAGTCCCGGGGTGAGCTGCGCCGGGGGAATCTCATAGCTGATCTGAAATGCTTCCGTCGCTTCGCAATAAGAATAACCGCCCTTCAACGTGAGTTTGTTTGCTTCCACCAGCAGCGGCTTGTTCTTGAACTTGTCCTCAATCCACCGGACCGTCGGCTCCATCGAGCGGTTGTAGAGCCAGTAGCACATCCCCAGGGCGAAAAAGTTCTTGCAGCGGTCCATGGACTTGGCGTCGAGACCCAGATGCTCCAGCGAACGCCGCGTCAGACGCTCCAGCTCCACTGAAAACAACCGGAACTTATCGAGGGAATGATCTTCGAGCGGATTCGAGGTCATCTGCGCTTTGCGCAGATCGTTCTCTTTGAAGCTATCACTGTTGACGCTCAGGATGCCATTGGCCTTCAGATCAGCAACGTTCACTTTCAGCGCAGCTGGATTCATGGCGATCCACACGTCGATGGCGTCGCCGGGCGTGTAAACCTCATTCGAGGAGAAGTGCAGCTGAAAGCCGCTGACACCAGGAATCGTCCCGGCAGGGGCGCGAATTTCTGCCGGATAGTCCGGAAACGTAGCAATGTCATTGCCGTAGAGCGCGGCGGTATTTGTGAACTGGCTGCCGGTGATCTGCATGCCGTCGCCGGAGTCGCCCGCGAAACGGATGACCGCCTGATCGAGCACTTCGCGCTTGTGTTTTACCGGTGGAACCTCTGCGAGTGTAGACATTCTTGTCCCAGGCCTCCGCTGCTCGATGAACTCCCCCTACCCTAGGGGAGAGCGGCTCAATCATCAGGATGAGGCGGTGCGATGATAAGGATGGCTTCTAAGCCAGTCCCCAGGAGCCGCGACTCAAGGATATCACACTGGATTGCCCACGGTTGGGAGATAGTCCCCTCCGAGGCCATGTGCCCTATCGGGAAAGACGCGCCGAATCGTTGGCAAACAACGAGCTTGATAGAGAAGCGGATTGCGACTCCGGCGTGCCGAAAGCGTTCCCGAGAGACCGTCATCGGGATGCAGAAGCGGCCCTGGAGGCGGCTTCCAGGAAACGTGGCCGATAGTAGACGAGCAAGCCGAGAATTGCGCCAGTGACAAGGAGCCCGAGAACTACAGTCCACCCATAATGATGGGCGAAGTTTGCGGGAGAGAATTGTGCTTCGGGGAGATGGAGAGAAGCCTGCATTTCCTTCATGAAAAAATCCATCACGGAGTTGTAGTTTGGGCTCAGCGCGCTACCGACCGTGCTCGCGAGCCAAAACAGCTGGAGGCCGATAGTCAAGGAGTAACTCCACGGCTTGAGTTTCAAGAGGCCGACGCCAGCGGCAGCAAAGGTCAGGCAGCTGAACGTCAGCACTGTCAGGCCGGCGCTTTTTGAAAGAACCTGCCCAAAGACCAGGACAGGAAAGCCAAAGGGAAGAAAGGGCAGGAACAGCAAGTTCAGAATCGAGGTGAGGTAAAACCAGGCCAGCACGGCAATGGGAAGAGGGCAGCGAGGCTTCTCGGGCAGGCTGGGATCAAGAAGAGTTGCCGCACCTAGAAACTGTGCCTTGATGGCCTTGCGATTGAAGAGTACGAGCCACCAGATACCGATGACCAACGGCAAACCATAGAAGAACACCAGAGACCAACGGACCACTTGCATGGTGCCCACGGGCAGATCGGGAGCGTTCGGAGCTAGGTAGGCAATGGGGATTCCAATGGCAGCAAAAAAGACCGATAACCCGCCCCAAATCAATGTGGAAACACGCGCCCAATTCCGAACGAGGATGAGCCCAATCCCGGTCGCGATTCCGAAAATTGCCAAGCCCATAGTGAATCCCAGAATGGCCAGGATGGCGTTCTTTACAAAGGGCGGGACTTCGGAGGAATTGGCGGAGAAGGTGTTCAACAACGTTCCGAAGAATGCAAGCGAACAGCACAAAAGAACGAAGAGACCGGCAAGGATGGCGACCACGGCCGCGGCAATGACGGAGGGCGAGGCTTTCAACGAGCCGGTCATTTTGGTATCTTACTTGAATCGACGAGCTACAAGGAGTGCAGAAACTCCGGCATCAGGTGGGCACCGCGGCGAAAAATCTCTAGGTCGCGGGAGCCAGCCTAGCCGGCTCCTGAGCTGGTGGCGCGGGCTATGAGGGCTTTGCCTTCTTCCAAGCCGTTTTGCAGATCGGCGGTGGTCTTGACCGCGCTTAGCTTAGCGCCAATCCTGACCAGAGCGTCCGCGATGCCAAGCGAAACGCCGGCAAAGATGACGCTTGCTCCAAGAAGGCGGACCGCCTCCACAGTGCGCATCAAATCATCGGCGGACTCCGAGTCGATCTTTGGGACGCCCGTCAAATCAATCACCACCGCCTTGGCACGTTGTGCGTGGATATTGCTGAGCAATTGATTCCGCAATTGTGTCACGCGCGCTGCGTCCACTGGCCCAATCAATGGCACCACGAGCAGTCCTTCCTGCGCCTGCAGCACGGGAGTAGACAATTCCGCGATGGCCGCCTGCAACCTTCGACTTTCGGTAACATCCAAGATAGTGGCAAATAAGCAAGAATTGCCGCCGAATTCGATTTTATCGGCGGACAGCTGAACCGTCCGCCGCTGGGCCGCCTTGGTCATTAATACCCCCCCCTGTTCCCGGACGGGGTGCCCTGCCGACACCTCTGAAACGATGCGCGCTAGTTCCTCCGGTTGCGCCCAGATTCCCAAGGCCAGTACGCTTTGGCCGATTAATTCTTTGGCGCGGTAGCCAGTTAGTTTGCAAAAGGATTCATTCACTTCAAGAATGCGACCGTCTTCGAGCGTAGTGAGCACCATGGGGTACGGGTTGGCGCGAAATAGCTTCTCAAATGCGGCCTCCATAGCCCATTTGCGCTCCGTCAGGTCTCGTGTGACCTTGCCGAAGCCATACAGTTGTCCTCGCTCATCTTTGATCGCATTGATTACCACGTTGGCCCAGAAACGCGTTCCGTCCTTTCGGACTCGCCAGCCTTCATCCTCGAAGTGGCCCTCGGCAGCCGCGACTTTCAACTCATGCTGAGGCTTTCCCCGTTCCACGTCTTCGGGGGCGTAGAAGATCGAGAAGTGCTGGCCACGAATCTCGTCGGCCTTGTAACCTTTAAGGCGCTCGGCCCCTTGATTCCATGTAGCAACTTTCCCTTCCGGATCAAGCATAAATATTGCGTAATCCTTCAAGCTTTCCACCAACAATTGCAGTTGGTCTTCGATTTTCAATGAGCGTTTTGACGCCTGGTTCATTGAATTCATGACCTCAGTCGCGGCCGAGGATATGTTCGAGATGGGGAACGGCTACTTGCAACCTGCGCAATTCCCAGCAGAGGACCATGAATTGAGAGTCAGCAAAAGCAGTTCGAGCACAGAAGAAGAACCTCTGCCGGTGATCACAGGAGATAGACGACTCCATATTCTATCAAGCCGTTTTTCGCTCCCTTCCGCGAACTTACGATCCTGGCGGGCGAATAGATATTCGGAGCCTTGGAAGCGTAGGGTACCGCCATTTCCATGCGCGATCCTTCCGGGTAATGACTAGCGCTGTAGAAACTCAACCCACCACGCGCCAAGTCTCTGACGAGCACAACTTCGTTACCAAGAGTGGGATGCCGAACGCATCCAACCGCTTCTACTTGGATACGATCGTGGGACCGCTGGTTTTGTGTTGCAGGGGCCAAGAGATGCCGTGAACTCTGTTGCCGACTATCCGGTTCAACCGGGGCATGCAGATCTCGAGAACTGTGGCCAAGCGGCCTGGTCCACGTGGTCCAACCGCCGCAATGGCCGCAGATCCGGGAGACGCAGTGGTGGCGGAGGAAGAGATCAGCTTCAAACTCCGTCAGGTAGGTTACCTCTAAACGGCCACAGCCAATGCATCTGAGCAAGGCTCGCAGCACGGCCTTCTCCAGGTCGAGCACGGCGGGAAACACAATGTCCCACAGATTTACTACCGGGTCGAGCAGGGCCACACCAAACACAGGACCTTCGGACCGCCTCTCAATACGGCCCACGACTCTAGCCATGGCCTCTTTGCCAACTCCGACTCGCTGAATCTTGATGTGCTGGCCGGCGGCGAGCTCCCGGTCCACCATAATTGCGGCGCCCCGGAGGCTGACGTCTACTGTCCGTCCTTCCTCTAAGAAATCTTTGCCCTGTTCTGCCAGCCCCGATACACGAATGAGCAAGGTCAGAAAGACGCGATCGCTTTGACGATGATTCCCAGCTTGGGCAGGAGAAAGGGCGGGCCCCAGCCCGATAGCGTACCTGCTGGAATCGTTGCCGGCATAGTTCGCCATACGGCATCACCGCCAATGGAAGATCTAGAGCGGTCTTCCAGTTCTTAATCCCGTCAGAAAAAGAGTGCCCTTCTCGAAGCCGCCGGACGAAACAATAAGGGCTGGACGCCCGCAGTAGTGTCAACGGTGTTGTTGGGTCATGACAATCAGGTGAAAAAGGGATTTCTGGGAGAGCAATTCACCTTACACACGAAGGGGATGAGCATTGCGCCAAGCGAAAAATTTAAGCTTGACGTTCGCTTTCCTTTCGCCTAAAGTGCCTCTGGAAAAGAATTGCAAAGGGAGGCGCGCACATGGCTCTGACCAAACGGCAAAAGGAAGTTCTCGATTACCTCGTGGGGTTTGAGACCAAGCACGGCTACGCGCCAAGTTTCGAAGAAATCGGCAAGGGCCTCAAGCTCACTTCTCTGGCCACCGTGCACAAGCACATCACCACACTCGAGAAAAAGGGTTT
>QHZC01000493.1:5350-8304 GCA_003224515.1 Acidobacteriota bacterium | reverse complement strand
TTTAACCAATTCTGACACCTGAACAAGCTCTCCCAGAGCCGGGACTGAAATCCAGCGCTTGGCGCCGAAATGCGTGCGCCCGACGAGAAGAACCGCGACGAGAGCCGCGAGCCCAACGAGATATAGGATTGGAGCTTGGTCGAGAATCACATGATAGTCCAGGCGAGAAAGCACGAACATCAAGATGAAGCCGATAACCAGCCAGCGAACCTGCTTCATGTGCATGCCCGCAAGCGAACTGCCGTGCGTGGCGGAATAGATTTCCATAACGCCGAGCGCGCAGATGGCTGCGAGGATGGCGAGGAGCCACCAGTCGTAATCGCGCGTTCCCGGTGCGTCTTTCATGAGAGCAGCCGAAAGTCCAAAGCTGAAAGTTGAAAGAGGGGGAAAAGTCCGCTGGTGCCGACGGCACGGACCACGGAGCTTCGCCTTCTTTGAAATAAGATCATGAAATCCTTCAGCGCTGCGGCTCCGCGCTGGCGCGTGCCGGCATTACCGCGGCGCTATCGTCCGGCTTCAGGGCCGCCCGCGGAGCAATCGCAGCCGACCCCTTCCCAGGGGCCTCGCTCTTGTTCTCCGCGGTGTACTGGCCCTGGGTCTTTTTGTTTTTCTTGTCGTAGTAGGCTTTGATGACGTCTTTGACTACGGGTCCGGCCGCTTCGCCGCCATGTTTTCCGCTCTCCTGTACCAGCACGGCCACAACAATTTCAGGGTTGCGACGCGGCGCGTAACCAACAAACCAAGCATTATCCTCGAATTTCTTCTGTTTCCCCATCCGCTCGCGGGTGGCGTAACCGATCACCTGCGCTGTTCCCGATTTTCCGCTTACCTCAATTCCCGGCAGCCGGACGTTTCTCGCGGTGCCTCCTTCTTCGTTGACAACGCCGTACATCGCGTCGGTTATTTTCTCCACGGTCGATTCGGAAAGAGCGAACCGTTCTTCACCAACGTTTGGAGCGTCCTTCAGTAGGTGTGGTTGTTTGAAAACACCCCCACTCGCGATTCCGCCGATCATGCGCGCGAGCTGCAGAGGAGTGGTGGTGACCGCGCCCTGACCCGTGGACACCGAAATCGTCTCGCCGGGATACCACTTGCGGTGGAAGACGCGCTCCACCCATTCGGCGGAAGGCATCAGCCCGGGCTCCTCGGAGGGCAAATCGATACCGGTCTTATGTCCAAGGCCGAATTTGCTGCCGTAGTAAGAAAGACGGTCAATGCCCAGGCGCATGCCGACGTTATAGAAAAAGATGTCGCAAGACTCGAGGATGGCCTTGTGCAGGCCCACCACACCGTGAGAGCTCTTCCCGTAAACCCAGCACTTGAACTGCCGGCGGTAAAAAGTGGCGTAGCCCGGACAGAAGGTGGTGAAACTTTCCGGAGGATTTTTGTCCTCCAACATGGCCGTAGCGGTCACGATTTTGAATACCGATCCTGGCGCGAGCTGCGCTTGAATCGCACGATTGAGCAGCGGACGCAGCGGGTCTTCGTTGAGACTCTTCCAGTCATCCCCCGAAATGCGCACTGCGAAATCGTTGGGGTCCAGCGCGGGATGACTCACCATCGCGAGCACTTCTCCGGTGCGCGGGTCGAGCGCGACGGCTGCACCCGGTCGCGCACCTAGAGATTGTTCGGCAACTTGCTGCAAGTCTTCATCAATAGTTAGCTGAATCTGTTTGCCGGGGATGGCTTCCTGGGTGGACAGGCGCTCCACTTCCTTGCCGATGCTGTTGACGACCACGCGCCGCATGCCGTCCGTGCCCTGAAGCAGGTCGTTGTACTGGCGTTCCAGCCCGGTCTTCCCGGCGAAGTCACCAGGACGAAGTTTGCCGTTGCTGGCTTCGATTTGCTGCTCGCTCACCTCGCCGACGTAGCCGGCCGCATGAGCGAGGAATCCGCCCGGCCGGTAACGCCGCCGCGAGACGGGTATCATTTCCAGAACCGGAATGTCCGCGCGATGCGATTCGATGAAATCAATATCCGCCCGCGAGGCGTCAGGCTTAATAATGATCGGCTGGAATTTCGGGAGATTCTTTGTGTTGTTGAGCTGGTCCCGCAAATCATCGGCAGGGATTCCCAGGCCGTCCGAGATGCCTGCGAGATGCTTTTCCACTTGAGCCGGATCGTCGCGAAGGAGGAGCACGCTGAAAGACGGCCGGTTGTCCACCAGCACGCGGCCATCGCGGTCCAGCATGCGGCCGCGTGGCGCAATCACCGGAATATAACGCACGCGATTGCGCTCGGCCATGGAGCTGTACTTGTCCGCGTCGATGACCTGCAGCTTCCAGAAACCGAGCAGCAACACGCCGACCATTCCCACGATGATATAGGAGGCCACGGCCAGCCGCCCTTGTGGCAATCGATTATCGTTGCGGAACCAGTACGACACGAAAACCCCGCGCGCGAGTACTTTTATCTCAGGGCCTTCGCCCGGTCCGGCCCGGTTTGACTAAACTGGCCGCACTAAACTCGCGTCACGAAAAAATCCACAGCGTGGGTTTCGAGTTGACCCCGCCTGCCCCGCCTTGTAGGGGACCCTGCCGGAGTCGCGCCGAAAATGTCCGTTGAAAATTTCCTCGAATCTGGGAACCGAAAAAATCTCTCGGAGCGCCCGAATCACCGCCGGACTAAAGCTGCGTGAAGCAGCAAAAGTCCTTTTAAACGTATCACCTGCATGGGCGGGCCGCAAGCCGTCCCGGAGGACAGGTTCTAGGAGCGCATTGCTTTCCTTCGGCGGCCGCGGCGTTGCGCTTGTTGCCGTGGCGATGGGTATCACGGTATCGTAAGCAATTCGCTTATGGCCATGGAAACAAACCGGGAAAGGCCGCTGCGGCTGGCGTTGGTCGGCATGTCCGGTGCCGGGAAGACGTTCTGGACAAAGAAGTTAGCGGGAAACCGCTATCCCACGGTTTCTTGCGACGACCGTATCGAGCAAAAGCTCGCGCCGCGTCTGGTTG
>QHZC01000493.1:0-5074 GCA_003224515.1 Acidobacteriota bacterium | reverse complement strand
CGCGGCGTCTGCTGAAGAGCAGCAGCTGCTGATCGAAAGATATTTGCACGATCCAAAGCCGGTGTTGTGGCGCGGCGCGTTTCAACCAAAGGCGGGCGAAAAACCACGCGAAACGGTGGCGCGGTGTTATCCGGCGCTGATTGCCGCGCGGCGTCAAAGCTATGAAGCGCTCGCGCATTGCACGATCGAAGTCGCCAAGTTGCGCGATGGATCGCTGGATGCCCCGGCGTTTCTGAAAATGATTCAAAGCAAAACTGGGCGCCAACAATGAAATTGATGCAGGTGTAGGGGCGCCCGCCGCGGCGGGCTGCGCCTCTACCGGCAAGCTAGCAGGCCGGGCGTGACTTCGTTTTTGCAACCGGGCCGGCACCAGAGGCGAAACATTTTCGAATGAGATATCGGAGCACAGCGCGAAAAGCCCCGCTCACCTCGCTTCGCGGCGCGGTGCTGCGCGGGCTTGCGCCCGACGGGGGCCTGTACATGCCGGCGGAGATTCGGCGGCATTCGCCGGAGGAACTGGAGGAGTTTCGTGGGCTGCCGTTCACGGAAGTCTGTTTCCGAGTGGTGCGGCCGTTTGCCACTCCGGACGTTCCGGAAGAAGTGCTCTGGCAAGTCGTGAGCGAGGCGATCAACTTTCCCGTGAAGCTGGTTTCGCTCTCGCCGGGCCTGCACATTCTGGAGCTGTTTCATGGGCCGACGCTGGCGTTCAAGGATTTTGGCGCGCGCTTTATGGCACGGCTGATGGGTTATTTTGTGCGCGGCGAAACGCGGCCGCTGACCGTGCTGGTGGCAACGTCGGGCGACACCGGCAGCGCGGTAGCGCATGGATTCTTGCGCGTGCCGGGAATTCGCGTGGTGATTCTCTATCCTTCGAAGCGCATCAGCGAAGCGCAGGAGAAACAGTTCACCACGCTCGGCGAAAACATCACCGCGCTGGAAGTGACGGGCACGTTCGACGATTGCCAGCGCCTTGTGAAGCAGGCGTTTTCCGACGCCGAACTGAACAAGCACGTCTGGCTGACTTCCGCGAATTCCATCAATATCGGACGGCTGCTGCCGCAGATGTTTTATCACCTTGCCGCATACCGGCAGTTGCCGGTGGCCTCGGTGCCGCTGATCGTTTCCGTGCCTAGCGGGAACTTCGGCAACCTCACGGCGGGAATTTTTGCCAAGCGTATCGGCTTGCCGGTAACGAAATATATAGCCTCAACAAACGCCAACGATGTGGTGCCAGAATATCTGCGAAGCGGCGAATTTCGCCCCCGGCCCGCAACCGCCACGTTTTCGAACGCCATGGATGTGGGTAATCCGAATAATTTTCCGCGATTGCTCGATTTGTGCCGCAATCGCCTCGAATACCTGCAGAAGGAAATCTGGGGCCACGGTGCGACGGACGAAGAAACGCTTGCCGCGATGAAGATGCTCCGCGATAAGTTTGGCTACATCACCGATCCGCACACGGCCGTTGGGGTGCTTGGGTGGGAAGCTTACAAGAGCCAACATCCTGAGCCCGCCCAGGGCTTGGTGCTGGCGACAGCACATCCCGCGAAATTTGCCGATGTCGTGGTGAAGGCTATCGGCACGGCGCCGCCGCTGCCGGATCGGCTTGCCGCTTACTTGAAGCGTCACAAGCTTTCGCTACCCATTTCGAGTTCCTACCACGAATTCAAACAGTTTCTTCTCGCCCCATAAACAATGAAGAAGTCCATTAGCAATCCAGCGGCGACCAGAGTGTGACGAATCGCTAGTTCTTGCGGAGGCGGTCGAGCACGAGAAAGAGGAACACGGCGACCAGCGCGTTGACCAGGGCCGCGACGACGAGGTGCATGTTAAACCACGGCTCCGGCTGCGCCAGGAGAATGCGCCGCGTGAGATCGATCAGGCCTTGATGCGCCACGAAGAAAGCGGCGGTGAGAGCGAAGCGCGCGGCGGGATGCTCCGTGTCCAGCCGCGCGCCGATGGAGGAAGCGAGATACCCGATGATGGTTTTCGCAATGCCGTAAAGCCCCAGCGGAACCGCAGGACCGCTGAGGCTGTCCTGCAGAAGACCCATGACCATGCCCAGGAGAAGTCCGGTGGAAGGATTGCGCCGGCTGAGGCCGAAATAAATGGTCACCAGCAAAGGCAAGTCCAGGACCGCGGTCTTGGCAAAATGAATCGGGAACGATGCTTGGATTACCAGCGCCAACAGCGTGACGATGATAATCGCACCGGCGCGAAACTTGTGAACTTCGATGTGCGATTCGCCGCGGATATCAAACGCCTCGTTCATCGTTTTGCCGCCCGAGGCGGATTCGCTTTGCCGGGCGTGGACGGCTGAGCATCCCCAGTATCTTCTTCATTTTTCATCTCCAGAGGACGAAGTGACAAAAGAACCAGCACCTCTTCCAGACGCTCGAGATTTGCGGCCGGTTTGATGCGAATCTGCTTGAACGGATTGCCGGACTTGATTTCTGCGACGTTGCCAACCGGAAGATCGCGCGGGAAGATGCGGTCCATGCCGCTGGTAATGACACGTTCTCCGAGATTGACCGCGTCGTCGTTCGGGACGTATTTCATGACCAGCAGGGGCTCACCCTGCCCCCCCACGGGGCTCTGGACGCGGGAATCGGCCAACATCGCGCCGACTCCGCTTTCCTTGTCGGTCAGTAGAAGCACCTGCGACGCATTCGGATAGGCTTCGATGACTTTGCCAACCACGCCATCCGGAGTGATGACTCCCATGTTTTTCCGAATTCCGTCGCGCTCGCCGCGATCTAGTTGAATGGTCAGGCTAGCGGTTCCCGCGCCCGTACCAATCACCCTCGCGCCGATCATGGGGACGTCCGCATGCGATTGCCGGAAATTCAGCAATATCGCCAGGCGGTCGGCTTCCGCGGCTTTGCCCTGAAGCTGGGTGATTTGCAGTTTCAGGGCATCGTTCTCACGGCGAATCTGCTCGCTTTCTTTCGTTGTGTTTTGCAGCGCAAAGTAGTGGCGCCAGATGTCGCGAATCCAGCCAAAGCCGTAGGAGCCCGCACGCTCAAAGGGAGAAACAGCGCCAACTGTCCAGACCCGAATGAGGCGTCCCTCCGAGTCGCGCTTGACCTGCACGGCCAGCATAAGCACCTGCAGCGCGATGACTCCTGCAAGCAGGACCAGCGATTTGTGGCGCGAGGGGATGGCAACCATTTGGCGATCTTCTCTTCGTATTTGCTGGAGCGCCGGTGACTAGTGACCGGTGACTAGTGACTGGTGGCTCGTGTTGTCAGTGATCAGGCGTCAGTGTTCAATTCCAACGAACTGCCGCGAATCGTCCGGCCATTCGCGTACCTCAGGAACCAGAAACCCAGCCCAAAGTTCAAAAACTGAAAACTAAAAACCGTTTTCCTAGTCGATGCAAACCTGGCGCAGCAATTTGAAGTCGCTCAGCATTTTTCCTGTGCCGAGCACCACCGACGCCAGCGGATCATCGGCGATGGACACCGGCAAGCCGGTCTCCTCGCGAATCCGCTTGTCGAGATTTTTCAGCAGCGCGCCGCCGCCCGTCAGGACGATGCCGCGGTCGCTGATGTCGGCGGAAAGCTCGGGTGGGGTGCGCTCGAGGGCTACCCGCACGGCGTTGAGAATGGTTGCGACACATTCGCTCAAAGCTTCGCGAATTTCGCTGTCGTCGATGGTCACCGTCCGCGGCACGCCTTCAATGAGGTTGCGGCCCTTCACTTCCATGGTAAGCGGTTTTTCCAGCGGGTATCCGGAGCCAATCTCCATCTTGATCTGCTCCGCCGTGCGTTCGCCAACGAGCAGGTTGTATTTGCGCTTCAGATACTGCATGACCGCTTCGTCCATCTCGTTGCCCGCTACGCGCACGGACCGCGAATAGACGATCCCGCTCATGGAGATGACCGCGATGTCCGTAGTGCCGCCGCCGATGTCCACCACCATGTTGCCGGAGGGTTCTTCAATTGGCAGTCCGGCGCCAATCGCAGCGGCCATGGCCTGTTCGACAAGAAAAACTTCGCTGGCGCGCGCGCGATACGCAGAGTCTTGGACGGCGCGCTTTTCCACCGGCGTGATTTCGCTCGGCACGCCAATGACGATTCGCGGATGCACCAACACGCGGCGATTGTGCGCCTTCTGAATGAAATAGGTCAGCATCTTTTCGGTGACCTTGAAATCGGCGATGACCCCGTCCTTCATCGGCTTGATGGCGACGACGTTGCCGGGCGTGCGGCCGAGCATTTCTTTTGCTTCGCGGCCCACGGCCACCACTTCTCCACTGGATTTGTTGATGGCCACAATCGAAGGTTCGTTGACGACGATGCCTTTGCTGTGCGCGAACACCAGCGTGTTCGCGGTGCCCAGATCGATGGCGAGATCGGAAGAAAACAGACTGAACACCGACCTCATGTTGTAACCGTTTTTATTCATCCCTACATCTCCCCTGCGGAGAAAGACTCTCCGCCGTCCGGCCGACAATAGCGCTGACCTCACCGCGGCCAGGCTTGCGAACTATTGTCTCCGGACACCACGACCAGCGCAAAGGCGCTTGGGTCTTTCTTCGGATCTCTTACTTCGGAACCACGATGGACACCTGTTTCAATCGAGCGGCTCGGTGAAGTGCCGGAAAGCTCCATCCGGGGCGACGTTCGGCACGGATTGACCGTTCACGATCAGTGCCGCCCCCGGTTCCGTATGTCCCAAGATCTCCGCCACGTGTCCATGCAACTGGGTTGCCTCAATCTCGAGCAGCATCTCCTGCGTCTTGCCCAGCGCCACGAGCGTAAACTTGAAAATTTCGCTGACTTCACTCGTCTGTTTCTTTCCATCCGTCGCCGTGACGCTCCAGAAGTAGTCGCCGGGATCGAGCCCGCTGATTTCCACGGCCGTTCCCCGAACCGGCGCTTCCTTCACGGTTTTTGTAAACATCGCGGTGGTGCTGATCCGCAGCGTATAGGATACGGCATCCTGAACGGGCTTCCACTCGAATCGAATCGGCGAGATCCTTGGGTTTTCCGCGATGATCGGCGCGAGGTTCAACGGCGCGACGAGATCGGGAGGCCCCAACACGTTTGATTTCTGAATTGGCCCGCCA
>QHZC01000029.1 GCA_003224515.1 Acidobacteriota bacterium | reverse complement strand
TTCTGCTGCACCGCGGGCCTCGTTGGCTGCAAAATCGATAACTCTAGTTGCGCAATGTGTAGCTCTGCGGCTGCTGCGCAGGATCCGGGCGGTACAGCGTCTTGCAGAATTCGCAGCGGTAAATCTCCGCTTTCTGACCAATCAGCGCCGCCACTTCCTTCGGGTAATCGTAGTAGCGCTTCAAGTGGCCGTTACAGAGCTTGCCCTTCTCGTCTTTTTCATCGCAGGCCCGCTGTTTGGGCTTGCGCGTCTTGATTTTGGGTGTAGCTGCGGTCTCTTCGGGCATGGAGCTCCTCTCTACAATCCGTGGTCACGGAAAAATGTTTTCATGGCACTGCGAGCGTTTCGCAATTTCGCGCCGATACCGCCGGAAAATTCAAATTGGAGAAAGGCATCCGCGGCGTGCTCCAGATCCGCACCATAACGGTACCACCAGGGCTTTTCGCGCCGCGGCAGGCCGTCGACATCAATGTATTTCATTTGCACCATTTCGAGGAGGCCGGCCTGGCCATGCGTGCGGCCCCAGCCGCTCGTTCCACAACTGCCGTGCGGCGCCTCCGCAATGGCAAAATAGCTGATGGCATCGTTCACCATGACCGCGCCAGCTCGGAGTTCCGCTGCCAAAGCCATTCCTCGAGCCGGGTTCTTTGTCCAGATGCTGGCCGCGAGCGCAAAGGGTGAATCGTTGGCTGCGCTGATCGCTTCCTTAGCATCTCTTACAACTTGTATCGCGAGGATCGGCCCGAAGGTCTCTTCTTGAAATAACTTCATGGAGGAATCGACACCCGCGACGACCGTGGGCTCAAAAAAGTTGGGCCCAAGCTCAGGGCGCGATCTGCCGCCACACAACACCTTCGCGCCGCGCGAGACGGCGTCGTCGACTAAATCGCTCATGCGTTGAACGTGCTGTGGCCGGATGAGCGGGCCGACGTCGGTGGAAGGATTGCTTCCCGAACCGAGACGGAGCCTTTTCGTTTTTTCCACACAGCGCGCCAGGAATTTATCCGCAGCGGTTTGCTCCACGAACAACCTCTCCACGGAAAGGCAGACCTGGCCGCAATTCGTGTAGCTGCCCCAGACGGCCGCGCTGGAGGCCACCTCAAGGTCCGCATCCTCAAGAACGATCATGGCATCCTTGCCGCCAAGTTCGAGCACCGAAGGAATTAGTTTTTTTGCGCAAGCTTCGGCAACGCGGCGGCCGGTAGCTACGCTTCCAGTGAACAACACTTTGTCCGGCGAGGCGTCGATCAAAGCCTGGCCGACTTCACCGCCACCCTGGACAACCGTGAGGAGATTCCCCAGGAACCCTGCGTCGATGAAAAGTTTCTCGATCAGCGACCCGCATTGCGGCGTGAAGTCGCTGGTCTTACACACCACCGCATTTCCCGCGGCGACGGCCGGGATGATCTGGCCGAGCGGGATCGCCAGCGGGTAGTTCCACGAAGAAATGATGGCAATAACACCGAGAGGATCGTAAGCCAGATAGCCACGTTTGGCTTTCGCGGCGGTGCTGTGATGCGGAACCCGCCGTGTGCGAAGAGCGCTTGCCGCGTTTCTGGACCAGTATTCCGCCGAATCGAGGGCAACGAAAATATCCGCAAAGAGGGCTTCCACGCGCGGCTTGCCGGATTCGCGTACAACGGCGTCCGCCAGTTCATTGCGTGCAGCCATAATGCGTTCGCGAAGCCCGCGCAACTTCGCGCATCGATCGCGGATCGGAAGCCTCGCCCAAATGCCCTGAGCCGCCCGAGCGCGCGAAACGATTTCCGGTAGCAGTGATGGCGGGGTTTTCTCAATATGTGCCAGTACTTCCCCCGTGGCCGGATTGATCGAAGGAAGCGTGTCGATGGGAACGGCCGTGGCAGCCATATCCGCGATTCTAACCGATTTTGCGGCTGGGATGTGCGCGTGGAATCTCTGCTCCTCCGCCCCTTGCCTCGGAACAGGAGTCAGATTCCTTCTAATAGCCTGCCTTCGGTGTGAACAGTTCCAGGTTTTCCGCCTTCCAGAGCATCGCGTCGTGGATCCGATTCCGGCCGCTGGGGTGGTCGAAGAAGATCCACTCTTCGAATGGACCGGGGTCCATCTTGCGATACTCGCCGAGATGAATGGCGGCCTGCGTGAACCCGTCCGGCTGCCGGCTGGCGTTCAGGCCGTACATGTCGGCTTCGTGTTCGTTCGTGCGGATGTGCGTGTTGAGGAATGGCGTGTATACGAAGGCAAAGAGCGAACCCAAAAGGAAGACCAGTGGAAGCACGGCCGGATCCCCAATTCCGCGCACCCGCCAACGTTCTCCCCAACGAGCGAGGGCGCGTTCGAGCGACCAGCGCAGCAAGGCGAAGAAAATCACAATGACAACAGAGAAATGGAGAATGTCCTTGGCAATGTGATGAAGAACGTAGTGCCCCATCTCATGGCCCATCACCGACTGAATCTCCTCGGGCGAACCGCGGCTTAGGAGATTGTCGTTGAGAGTAATGCGCATGGTTTGGCCATAGCCGCTGACGTTCGCGCTCATGCGCGTGGTCTGGCGCGAGGCGTCCATCTGGTAGACCTTTTGCGCAGGAATCCCATTGGCGCGCGCGAGGCTCAGGATGGGCTGCGTGATCTTTGGATCTTCGAGCACCGTATATTTATTGAGGAGCGGGAAGATGAACACCGGCGCAATCATGATGAAGAAAATTAGAAAGACAACCGAGACACCGGCACCGCAGATCCACCAAGTCCGCGGCAGGCGGCGGACCACGCCGAAGAGCACTATTGAGACGACTCCACCGAGAACGACGTTCACCAGAAGAAGGATGAGTTGGTCGCCTAGCCAGGGGAGGAGAGTCTGTGTCGCCAGCCCGTACTGCCGCTCTCGAAAGTAACCCTCATACAGCGCAAGCGGAGTCCCCAGGATTGTGGTAATGGCTTGAAGCGTGTCACGCGCTCTGTGAAGTCTCTCATTGCGGCGGACCAGCCAAAGTGCAGCAGCAAAAGATAGATTGCCGCACCATAGAGGAAATCCCAGAGGATCAGCCAGTATCCGCCTTCGAAGTAAGCATCGGAACGCGAGCGCGCGCTGGCGGGAATTTCAGCCAGGTAGGCGTTGGTCGCGGCATCCGCGTCGAAATGTTCAGAAGGCTGCGCGGCGGCGGGAACTTGAATTACGTCCGGCATTACGGTGGCGGGCTTCGCACCGGGTCCCGGTGATTGCTGTGCTTGAGAAACGCTCACGCATGCGAGTAGCGCGAGAACGACCGGCCCGGCGAAGATGGTCTTGCGAAAAATCATAGTTGCTCCCGTGAACATGCCTTTGTGGAATGCTCTCACACCCTTGTGGCGAGTCTCTGGCAAACCCTGTACGAGGCAGAACCAAAAATAGTTTCGCCGCTAACGAGAAAATCTCAGGGTTTGCCCAGCCGCCAGGCCTCTTCGTGTTGGACTTCGACCATCACAAGGCCCCAAACCATCGATATCCGCAGGCGTGAGTTTCCCGCGCCCCACGTCGAGCAGCGTGCCCACCATCTTGCGCACCACATAATGAAGGAACGAGCGTCCGCGAACGGTAAAGACCAGCTCTTCGTCGTCAGCGGTGCGCACCAGCTCAGTCGAAAAGATTTCGCGCTCGGTGGACCGCTCTTTGTCGTCCTCTTCGGAGCCTGTCGAAGCCGCAAACGAAGCAAAGTCGTGCTTACCAACAAATCGGGCCGCGGCGGCGCGCATGGCGTCTTCGTCGAGCGGAAACGGATAGTGGAGCACGTAACGCCAGACCATCGGCGGCACGACTTTCCCGCGATACAGCCGGTAGCCGTAGGTCTTGCCCTGCGCCGACCAGCGCGCATTGAAATCTGGGCCGACCTCCTCGGCCGTGGCGATTCGAATCGTCGGAGGGAGCAAGGCGTTCAAGGCACGCTGAAATTCCTGCGCCGACAAATGCGATTGCGTTCGAAAGCTCCCGACTTGGCCAAGCGCGTGAACGCCGGCGTCGGTGCGTCCCGCGGCGTGCACAACGACGTTCTCCTGCGTCAGGCGCCGCAACACGCCAACGATTTCTCCCTGAATGAATCTGCCAGCCGTGGAAATCGGTGCCGTCGTACGCGATGCTGAGCTTGAAATAACGCATGAAAAGAAAGTTATCAGTTTTCAGTCATCAGTATTCAGAGGAGGGCTGAGTTCTAGCAAGTTCTTAATTAGCGCTAGGGCGCGGTGCGAACGAAGCGGCTCCCCGGCTTCACCGCTACGCTGCCGCCGCGGCAGAGCGGGCAATCTTCTTCTTCATAGCTGGCAATGGGCAATTGGATCAACGACTGCGCTTCCACTTCGAAGTCGATCTTCCCGCCGCTTCGATCGATCAGCGCTCCGGCAGCGACGACGCGGGCACCGGCCTCTTCGACGACTCGAATGGCTTCCTGTGTCGAGCCACCGGTAGTCCACACATCCTCAACGACGAGAACATGCTGGTCTGGACTCAGCGAGAATCCCCGTCGCAGTGTCATCATGCCGCTGGCATCGCGCTCCACAAAGAGCGCAGGCGTTCCACCGCCGGGCGAGTTCTTCGACTCAAGCAGCGCCCGAGCGACCTCCTGCCCGATAATGAGCCCGCCCATGGCCGGCGAGACGACCGCCTCAATCCTAGCATCAGAAAAGAGGGCCGCCAGTGCCTGCCCCAGCTTTTCGGCGAAGCGCGGATATTGTAGGACAAGCGCGCACTGCACGTACGTGCCGCTGTGGAGCCCGCTGGAAAGCTCAAAGTGCCCATGGCGGATGGCACCCGCCGTCTCGAACAGTTTCAGCAATTCTTCGCGTTTTAGCATTCGGCCCAGCTAACCGCTGGAAACTCCTAACCGTCGAAATGTCAGCAGCCTAGCCGCTGCTCCATGCGTTGTCAAGGAAGAGCACCCCTGCTAGACTGCTTTTTTCACGAGTCAGTGCGGCGCGGCCTTCCCGACAGTTTCTCGACCGTCCAAGGTGGGGTGAGCGCGAAACTGTCAGTTTTCGGTGGTGACCCCAAAACGGTCAACTTCTTGAAACAAATTCCATTCTGCGAGCGTTTTACAGAGTTGAGTCAACATAAATTAAGCCCCTTGGGGGATGAATCTTGAAGGTAAGGAGCACTATGAAGACGCTGTATGCTCGACCGCTGTTGGCTGCCATACTGGCCGTAACGCTCGTAGGAGGGCCCATTTCCCCGGCCTTCGGGCAGGAAGCGCCGCAAAATCCGCAAGCAGCTCCCGCCAGGACGGCCACGCCAATCGTGCCGGTCTCTCTTGGCTCGGCGAAGTACAACTATAGCCGTGCGCCCAAGCCTTTTCCGAACCTTCTCGCTCCCTACAGTCCCATCAAGATAGAAGAGCCCGGCCTCACCAATTCTCCCCGCATCGACCAACTCATCCATGACGGAAAGCTGGAGTTGAGCATGCAAGAGGCGGTGGAGCTGGCGCTGGAAAACGGCATGGACATCGTGGTGCAACGTTATAACCCTTGGTTCGCGGACACGGGCATCCTCAAGGCACAAGCGGGAGGCTTTGGCGGCGTCACTCCGGGTGCAGTATTGGGGGGGTCGAGCGCGAGCAATCCGCTGCTGAATTACGATCCGGTGATCACCACGACCCTCAGCGTCGACGACCGCAATGTTCCGGTCAACAACCCCTTGACTTCTGGTACCGGCACGGGGCTTTCCTCGCTGGCCAGACTGACGTTGCATACTTCCACGTTCAACACACAGTATTCCCAGGGTTTCCAGACCGGAACGACGTTCTTTTCCTTCTGGGACAACACGCGCTCTTCCTCCACTTCGGCCGCCAACCTCTTCAACCCTTCTGTGCAATCTTCGATTTTCGTCGGATTCCAGCAACAGTTACTGAATGGCTTCGGACGCTCCGTCAACTCACGAAATATCCGTATCGCCAAGAACAACCGCAAGATCGCGGACTGGGCCTTCACCCAGCAGGCCATCACCACCGTCACGAACACCATCACCGCTTACTGGGAACTGGTCTTCGCCAGGGAAAACGTCAAAGTTCAGCAACAAGCGGTGACCGTGGCCGAGAAACTCTATAACGACAACAAGAAGCAGTTGGAAATCGGCACGATGGCTCCGCTCGACGTGACCCGCGCCGAATCCGAACTGGCCACCGACCGCCAAAACCTGATCGTGGCGCAGACCGTGCACCTTCAGAATCAGCAGATTTTAAAGAACGCCATCAGCAAGAATCCGCTCGCGCCCAATTTGGTGAACGTCGAGATTATTCCCACGGAATTGCCGGCACGCCCAGAAGCCAGCGAAGCTCCCTCGTTTGAAGAAGCCGCTAAGAAAGCATTTGCGAAGCGGCCGGAACTGCAAGAAGAGGCGCTCAATCTGCAAAACGGAGAGATCGACATCAAGGCCACGCGGAACGCACTGCTGCCGACGGCAACTCTTTCGGCGCAATATGGATCCGTCGGGCTCGCTGGGAATCAGCCGATTTTGGGGACACCCGCAACCGTATCGACCGGCATTCCGATTGTCGACAGCACCGGCACCCCCGTCGCTCCAAACGAGTTCCTTGGCACGCAAAAGTCTCCGTTGATCGGGGTCTCCAAGGCCGGCTTCGGCGACGCCATGAGTTCCGTGTTTCACAATAATTTCCCCGATTATCAGGTGTCCTTGAACGTGCAGATTCCTATCCGCAACCGTTCGGCGCAGGCGGACAACCAGCGCGCTATCCTTACGCAGCGTTGGCTCGAGGCGCAGTTGCAGCAATTGAAGAACGCCGCGCTGCTCGACGTCCGCAACACCTACATCGCGCTCACCCAGGACCGCGCCCAGGTCGACGCCGCCAGCAAGGCGCGCGAGCTGCAGCAGCAAACGTTTGATGCGGAACAGAAAAAGTATCAGCTCGGGGCATCGACGGTATACCTCGTTATTCAGACGCAACGCGACCTTATCGCTGCCCAAGGCACGGAACTGCGCGCCCTGGCCAATCTCGCCGAAGCTAAGGCCAATTACGAGCGCGCTGTCGGGCGTACCCTCGAAGTCAATCGTGTCACCATCGCCGATGCCAAGACTGGTGAAGCCGAGCGCGAAACCCTTATCCCCGGTACGCTGCATGGACAAGTGGTTGGTACGGAGAAACTCTTCTCCAACTCCGGCCAGAAATAACGCAACGCTCTCTCATTCAGGGCGTCCGGAGGATCACATCCGGGCCGGCTTTTTTCCCTTTTTTTGTGAGCCGCGGAGGGATGGTCCTGTTCACTCTCCGCTGCGTGTCTGTGCAGGAAGCCTCGCTCCAACTCCGGAAATTCGTGCTTCTGACGGAAAATTCATCTTCTGGAAGAGGCTCTCGAAGCGCGGGGTGCCGCGAAGAGGCTTCAGGTTGTGGCCAATCTTGAACCACAACATTCCCCAGCATCGTTCGTGGTACGATTTCTCGTAGAGATCCATTGCCTTATCGTTTTCACCGAGCCCCAGATAGATGGTTGCTGAATAATTGGGCGCCACGTAGTGTTTCTCTGCTAGCTCTTCAAGCCGTTGCAGAACTTTCATGGCGTCTCGGCGGCGCCCGGCCATCCCGTAAGCATGACCCAGCGCAGACCACAGCGCCGCCACATCCGAGATTCGTACGGCCCGCTCGAATTCCACAATTGCTTCGGCATATTTTCCCTCTGCTTCGAGCACCCATCCGATATCGTGGTGCGCCAGGGCGAAATTCGGTTCCAGTTCCAGTGCCTTGCGGAAGTGCTGCAGAGCTTCGTCATAGCGCTGCAGATAGTGGTATGGCAGGCCTGCCTCGACGTTGATAATCAGCGAGAGGGGATCCAGATCCAGAGACTTGCGCCCTTCGATGATGGCTTCTTCCTCGCGGCCCATCAAGCGAAGGAACTGACCATACCACTGATGAGCGGTCGCGTAGTTCGGATTCAAGGCAATGGCCCGCTGGAACTCGGCCTCCGCTGCGTTCCAATCCCAGTCATAACTAAATTTTACGTACGCCAGCGAGGTGTGCGCCTCGGCCAGGGAGCTGTCGAGCTCCAGCGCCTTCTCGGCCGCCACTCGTGCCTTGGGGAAGACCTCGACCGCAGCCACATCACCGATCACGCCGAGCGAGCAATACGCATCCGCGAGCCCGGAATACGCAAGAGCATAGTTGGGATCGAGTTCGGTTGCCTGACGCAAATGCACAATGGCCCGCTCCAGCCCGGCTACGCTGCGCTGATTCCAATAGAAACGCCCTTCCAGATAGGCCAGGTACGCGTCCGGATTTGTCGAGCGCGTGCTGGGCACCGGTTGGTGCGAAGCTGCTGCAAGCTCCATGCGAATCCCCGAAGCGATGGCGCGTGCAAAATCGTCCTGCAAAGACACCAAATCCTGGACGGTCCGGTCATAATCCTCAGACCACAGATGAGTTTGATCCTTGACGCGAACCAATTGTATCGTGATTCGGAGCCTTTCGCCCGACTGCCGCAGGCTGCTTTCGACCACATATTCCACGCGAAGCTCACTGCCGATCTGACTTACCGTCTTTGTGGAGCGCTTATAGGTCATCGCCGATGTGCGCGCGATCACACCCAGCCTGTCCGGGTTGATTCTGCCAAGCTGAGCAATGATGCCCTCCGTAAGCCCATCGCCGATGAATTCGCGCTCCACATTTCCAGTGAGGTTTTGCACCGGCAGGACGGCGATCATGATGCGCGGCGCAATCGCAGGTCTGCTGCGGTATCGAGCCCAATAAAGATATCCGGCTGAAACCAACAAGACTGCCAGCGCGCTCGCCGCGGTCCACTCGAGTCGCCACTTACGAGTGATGGCCGGGAACCTTGCGGGCAGTGCGCTTGCGTCGATTGGTTCTGCCGGGCTCGATGCCGTGGAAGCACTATCCCCGGGTTCCTTGTGAATCGGCGCTACAAACCGATACCCGCGCTTCGGAACAGTAAGAATGTAGGCATGCCCCTCGGGAGTGTCGCCAAGCGCCTTTCGCAAGACCGAGATACTTCTCGTGAGGGTACTTTCTTCGACAAAAGTATCCGGCCAGACCCGTTCCAACAGCTCTTCCTTGGTAGCTACATTAGCCTGACTCTCTACCAGAAGAATTAGGACATCAACCGCCTTTGGATATAGCGTCACCATCTTGCCGGCGCGAAACAGTACGCGCGACCGGGCGTCGAGACGGAACTCTCCGAAAACGTAACAACTCGCCGACGGCATGAAATCACGCAGAATGCCTTAATTATCCGAAAATTATCACCTTTTGGTAAGGATTTCCAGAGCGGCTTGCGGCTCAATCAGGGGGTTGGAGGGTAGAAGGGAATCTTTGAGAAACAACAGACCCTGGCCCAAAAATCTGCTTCAGGAGGAGAGATGAACTACAAGTATGCATTCTTTACCACGCTTTTGGTTTCGGGAGCACTCGTTATGGGGTCGCGGAGCGCCCCGCCGCAGGAGAAAACCCGCACGCCCGCCGACGGCCATGACATCCATGTCCTGGCTCCCCACATGATGGATGGCAAAGTGATGGGGCCCTACCATCACTACTGCAAACCCGTATCGAGCGACGTACTTGAATGCCTGATCTATGAATCCACTGAACCCAACGCCCTGCTCAAACAGGTGGAATACTTCGTCGCTAAAGGCGTTTCGCGGCCAAACGTTTCCCTCGAGAACTGGAACAAGTTCTACCACGATCACGCGGTTGAAATTGCCACCGGCCGCGTTCAGGTTCTTGACCGTTCACCCGAGGAGGCCAAGAAAATAGCCGAAGCCGCCGCTCAAACCGACGGCATCATCTTTCACCTTTGGTATCCAGACGACGCGAAGGCCCCAAACGGAACCGTCAAGCACGCGCAGTCTGTAGGCCACAAGGAACTGACCGCCAAGGAGTACAACGCCAAATAACAACAGTCTGACCATAACCGGTCCGTCAGAATTATCCGGACCGGCTGCTGGCTTTGTCCGCCCTGTGCTTCAACTATTTGCCTTTTCCCTGCGTTGCCTCCGCGCCGCCCTTGCCCCTTTCGTACCTTTCGAATAGCATTAAATTCTCGGGCGATTTGTATGGTTGTTTGATTCGACCTCGGGAATAACGCGCATGAGCGAACAGTCCAAAGGAACCACGCAGGCCCCGGCCCCCGCAGAGATATCTCCAGTAGATCGAGCGCCCTCCGCCAAGGAACAAGCCTGGAAGAAAAACACCCTCCGGCCGGCGCTGGAAAAAAGCCCCGAGAGACAGCCCGAATTCACCACCATTTCCGGGCATCCCATTCGCAGGCTCTATAGCAGAGCGGATCTGCCGAATTGGGACCCTGACCGGGATCTAGGCTTTCCTGGCGAGCCCCCGTATACGCGCGGGATTCATTCCGCGATGCACCGCAGTCGGCTTTGGACCATGCGCCAGTTCGCGGGCTTCGGAACCGCCGAAGACACCAACCAGCGGTTCCGCTATCTCCTCGCGCAGGGCCAGACCGGCCTTTCCACGGCCTTCGACTTGCCTACTCTGATGGGCTACGACTCCGATCACGCGCTCTCGGAAGGAGAAGTCGGCAAGTGCGGCGTGGCCATCAGCTCGCTGGCGGACATGGAAGTGCTCTTCGACAAAATTCCCCTCGCCAATGTCACCACCTCGATGACCATCAATTCACCGGCTGCTGTTATCTGGGCGATGTATCTGGCCGTGGCCGAAAAGCAGGGCGCGGACTGGAGGAAAATTTCCGGCACGCTCCAGAACGACATATTGAAGGAATACATCGCGCAAAAGGAATACATCTATCCACCGGAACCTTCGATGCGGCTGGTAATCGACACGTTCGAATTCGGCGTCAAGAACACGCCCAAGTTCAACACCATTTCGATCAGCGGCTACCACATCCGCGAGGCCGGCTCGACCGCCATTCAAGAACTGGCCTTCACACTGCGCGATGGCCTTGAGTATGTCGAATGGGGAATGCGCCGCGGCCTCGACGTGGATCAATTTGTGCCGCAGCTCTCCTTTTTCTTTAACGCGCACAATGATTTCTTCGAGGAGATCGCCAAGTACCGCGCGGCGCGCCGCATCTGGCACAAAACCATGATCGCGCGCTACAAATCAAAGAATCCCCGCTCCTGGGCGCTGCGATTCCACACGCAGACCGCTGGCTGCTCCCTGACCGCCCAACAACCCTACAACAACGTCGTCCGCACCGCGATTCAAGCCCTCGCACGGAGTTCGCCGCGACCATCGCCCTGCGCACGCAGCAAATTATTGCCCACGAAACCGGCGTCACCAATACCGTCGATCCCTTCGGCGGATCCTACTTCGTCGAAACTCTCACCAACGAAGTCGAACGCGGCGCTTGGGAATATATCGATCGAATCGACGCCATGGGCGGCATGGTCGCCGCCATCGAGCGCGGCTACCCGCAGCGGGAAATCGCCGAAGCCTCTTACCGTTACCAGATGGCTGTCGACAAAAAAGAAAAAATCATCGTCGGCGTGAATGATTTCGTAGCCGAAGAAAAGCCGTTGGAAATTCTGCAAATTGACGAGACGGTTGCCCACCGCCAAGGCGCCCGATTGAAAAAGCTCCGTGCCGACCGCTCCAAGGCCGAAGTCGATCGCCGCCTCAATGCCCTCCGCACTGCCGCCAAAGGCAAAGATAACCTCATGCCGTTCATCTATGATGCCGTAAAATGCTACGCCACCCTCGGCGAAATCTGCGACGCCCTCCGCGAGGTCTTCGGCACCTACGAAGAAGTCGCCATCACCTGACCCATGCTAGAGAAAAAAATCCGAGTGTTGATTGCCAAGCCGGGATTGGATGGCCATGACCGCGGCGCAAAAATAATCGCCCGTGCATTGCGCGACGCCGGCATGGAAGTCGTTTACACCGGCTTGCGCCAGACCCCGGAAATGATCGCCTCCGCTGCCGTACAGGAAGATGTCGACGTAATCGGCCTCTCGATTCTCTCCGGCGCGCACAATACCATCTGCCCCCAACTGATGAAACTGCTCCACGACAAAGGCATGAGCGACGTCACTGTCCTCGTCGGAGGCATCATCCCCGAAGCCGATATCCCGGCCCTGAAACAATCCGGCATCGCCGAAATCTTTCTCCCGGGAACCTCCACGCAAGACATCGTGGACTTCATCCACAAGCGCGTCGCGCACCCATAGTCGCGGTCCCCTACACAATCGAGAAAACTAACCGGCGAATTTTCCGTTCCGGTACATCTTCCGCTGCTGGCGATGAATCTGCTTGATTCTCTGTTTTTCTTCCTGTCTTGCTTGTGGATCTATTTTCCTCCGGAGGAATTCCTGCTCGCGCAAGAGTTTCCGCCGGTTTTCAACGCGTGCCGGATCCAGTGTGCCTGCGCTCAGCGCCGCCAGGACCGCACATCCCAGCTCCGCTTCATGACGGCAATCGCCGAATCGGCACTGTGCCGCCAGCAAATCAATGTCGGCAAAGACTTGCGCAACACCGCTTTCCGCTTCCCACAGTTGCATCTCGCGCAGGCCCGGCGTGTCCATCAGAAGTGCTCCGCACGGCAAAACAAAAAGTTCACGCGTTGTCGTGGTGTGCCGTCCCCGGTTATCACTCTCGCGAACCGGCTGCACTTCCTGAACCGTCTGTCCTAGAAGCCGGTTCGCAATCGTTGACTTGCCTACACCGGAGGAGCCCAGGAGCACAAACGTGTGCCCTGGTCTGAGCAACCCCTCCAGTTCGCCAAACCCCTGACCCGTTCTCGCGCTGACGACGCACACCGCTGTGCCCATCGCCACGTGCCCCATCCCGGCCTTCCCGCGTGCCTTCTCGCAAGCGTCCACTTTGTTCAACACGATGACCGGCCTCGCCCCAGACTCCCAGCACTGCGCGAGATACCGTTCGATGCGCCGCGTATTGAAATCGCCGTCCAATGCGGACACCAGCAATGCCGTGTCCACGTTCGCCGCGATTACCTGCTCTTTCACCTTCTTCCCTGGCGATTTGCGCACAAATTTGCTCCGCCTCGGCAAAACTTCCTGGATCACCGCGGGCGTGTCCGCGCCATGGAGTTCCGCCACCACCCAATCCCCGACTGCCGGCCAGTCTGCGCCCTCGTCCGCGGCAAGACGCAGCTTGCCGTTGGCTTCAGCCCAGCGTTCGCCGAAGTCCCCCGCGACCCGCCAGAATTTCCGTTGCTGTGCAACAACGCGCGCCGGTACTGCATATTCCCAGTCGCTGCCCCGCCAAAACGCTTCGAAGTACGAATTCCATCCCCATCCTTCAATCGACACTTGATGATCCTCCCGCGGCCATGGTCCAGCACTCGGCCGCCGCCGGTGCCCATGAAAACAGCATCGCTTTTAATAGGATTTGAAATGCGGGAAGGGGTGACGCAGTCAGTTTATGCAACCCGCGGAGACACACCCACCCGCCACAACTTTGCTAGTGGTTGGCACAGGCGCCTCCGGGGTTAAAATGAAGGCCCCTGCAGCTCCGCGGGAACCTTCTTAATTCAATCCTAGCGGCGGGCCCGGCCGGAGTCAACACTCGAAACATTCGAGATCAGTGAACGATTTTCCCGTCGGTGTCGCGAATCTCAGCCTTGCCAAGGTTGAGTCTCTTCATGTCCTCTTCGATCTTCGCCCGGTCACCTAACGCAAGAACGATCATCTTTTCCGGCTGAATGTATTTCTGTGCCATGGCCTGCGCTTGCTCGATAGTCACGGCATTGATGCGATCCGGCAGCGTCGAGTAGTAGTCCAGAGGCAAATCGTAAGTGAAAAGCTCGGCGAAGCTCGCGGCCGCGTCCGTGCCGCGTTCGAACCGCCCCGGCAGCGACCGTGCGATGGAATCCTTCGAAAGAATGAGTTCCCCGGGAGTCATCTGCGTGTCGCGCATCCGTTTCAGCTCGTTGAACACTTCCGAAGTCGCCGGCGCGGTCACGTCTGTCCGCACATCCGAGAACACGATGAAAGGCCCTGGAGCGCGATGATAGTTGAAGAACGATCCGGCACCGTACGTGTACCCGTGAGCTTCGCGCAAGTTCATGTTAATCCGGCTGGAAAACAGCCCGCCGAGATCCGTATTCATCACCTCAACGGCGGCGTAGTCCGGTGTAGACCGCGCCAACCCCATCGAGAAGCACACTAGCGTCGTCTGCGGCGCTCCCGGACGGTCCACAAGAATTAGCTTGGCATCCGTTGTCTCCGGAGAACCGATTACCGCGGCAGCCGGCCTCCCTGCCTTCCACGCGCCGAACTGCTTTTAGAGCAGTGGCCTCAATGCGGCCAGTTTGATGTTTCCCGTAACCACCAGAACTGCATCGTCCGGAAAATAATTCTGCTGCCAGAAATGCAGCAGATCCTCGCGCGATGTCGCTTTGATGGATTCCGCGCTGCCGCTGTCCGGATATCCATACGTGTGGTGCGGTCCAAAAAGCGCCGCAGTCAGGACACGGAACGCCAAGGCAAATGGCTGGTCTTTTTCCTGCACAATCCCGGTCAGCCGTTCGGAGCGAACACGTTCGATCTCCGCCTGCGGAAAATTCGGATGGAGCGCAACATCGGCGAGCAGTTCCAGCGCATCGGGAAAATTCCGTGAGAGTGAGCGCGTGGATATTCCAGTCGTGTCGGTCCCCGCGCCTGAATTCAGCGTCGCGCCCAGGTCCGCCGCGCGATCCGCGATCTGCAGCGCGGAACGCGTTGTTGTGCCCTGCTGCAGCATCCGCGCCGTCATGCTCGCAAGCCCCGGCCGGTCCACAGGGTTAACTCCGCTCCCCGCGTGCAAAACCAGGTTCGCAGCCACCAGCGGCAATCCCGGTCTTTCGCTGTACAGCACCGTCAATCCATTGGAGAGCTTGAATTTCTCCGGCACAGGCAGGTGCAACGCGCCGGCAGGACCCGCCTGGGGCGCATCTTTCCGCCACTCCGCATCGGGGTTCACCGCTTCTCCATTATTCTTGGATGCGTCCTTCTGTTCCGCCTTCGGCGTCGCCACTTCAGGCCCCAGATCCTGCTTCCCCGGCAGGCCGTAGATCACCGCGCGTTGATTGCCATTGAGCTGGCCCGCGACGAACGCTTGAATCGATTCGATTGTGGCATTTTCGTACCGCCCGACATCCGCCGCTAGAAAATCCGGCGTTCCCAAATAGTGGTTATAGCTGTTCAGCCGGTCCGCGACGCCGCCGAATCCGCCCAGCGTCTCGAGTCCCGCGATGATTCTCGATTCGATCACGTTTCGCGCCCGCGTGAGCTCTGACGCTGTCGGCCCCTCCTTACGAAACGCGTCCAACTCTGCATTGATCGCTTTCTCGAGATCTTCCGGTCTTACGCCGACTTTGGCCGTCGCCTGCACTTCAAACACCGAGCCGAGAATCAGCGACTGCTGATTCACCGTCACGTCCTGCGCAATCTGCTTTTCGTAAACGAGCCTTTTGTACAAGCGGCTGGATTTTCCTCCGCCAAGAATCGTGGCTGTGAGATCCGCTTCCGCATCGCCCGGTTTGAAGATCGGAGAGGTCAGCCATCCCATGTAAACACGTGGAAGCTGGACGTTATCTTGAATCACTGCGTGACGCTCAGAAGTAATCGGCGGCGTGTGAGCCTTGATCTTGGGCACGCCTTCGCCCCGTTTCAGCGGCGCAAAATATTTTTCCACCAGTTCGCGCGCTCTCTGGGGATGGAAATCGCCAACGATCGCCAGGCTCGCATTGTTCGGCGCGTAATAGAGCTTGAAAAAATTTCGCACGTCCTCGAGCTTCGCAGACTGAATATCGAGGTGCGAACCAATCACTTCACCGTAATAAGGATGCTCTTTCGGAAAGAGCTGGTGAAACAGCCCCTCTTCCACTACGCCGTACGGAGCGTTCTCAACACTTTGCCGCCGCTCATTGCGGACTACGTCCTGCTGGTTCGCGAGGTTCGCCTGGTCCAGCTTGTCCGGCAAATAACCCATGCGGTCGGACTCCAGCCATAGCGCGAGCTCCAGCTGATTCGAAGGCAACGTTTCGAAATAATTCGTCCGGTCAAAATCGGTCGTCCCATTGATGTCCGAAGCGCCCGCCGCTTCCAGATAGTGGAAGTGCGAACTTCCCGGCACGTGTCGCGATCCCTCGAACATCATGTGTTCGAATAGATGAGCAAAACCCGTGCGCCCCGGGAGTTCGTTCGCCGGCCCCACGTGGTACCACAAATTCACCGCCACCATGGGCAAGCGGTGGTCCTCCGAAAGAATCACCTCCAGGCCGTTCGCCAGTTTGTATTTCTCGAATTTCAGTTGTGGCACTTCCAGCGGCGCACGCTTGGGAGCAGCCTTCTTGGCTTGCGTCTCTGGCTGCGCCTTCTTCGCACCCTGCGCGGGCGCTTGTGGCGGAGCTGGTTTCTGTGCGGAGGATGCCATCGCAAGGACCAGAAATCCCGCTACTCCCAACGTCAAAACATTCGTATAGAGCTGCCTCATCACCGTTTTCCTTTCGAAATGGCACAGATTGACTGTCAAACGCCGGACCACGCTCGCAGGTGTCCTAAATGACCCGTTGCTAGCTTACCTTGCTTCTCAAAGGGTGCAAATGCATTATCCGAGGACACGTCGATTTCGAACTGGAAATTGGATTTTCGCGCAGGCTTAGACTGCTTGGAAATTTAACCGAGGTCAAACTAGGAGAATACCTTCGGACGCACAAGGTAGCGCTCTAAGATCTCATCCAGCTCCTGGGGCCGTATCGGCTTGGACAAATAATCGTCCATGCCGGCAGTTACGCATTTCTCCCGGTCGCCTTTCATTGCGTGAGCAGTGAGAGCGATCACCGTCAGTCGTCGATCAGTGCCTATTTCTTTCTGGCGAATCGCGCTTATTGCTTCAATGCCATCCATTTCCGGCATCTGGATATCCATGAATACCAGGTCGAACTTTGCTTTCCCGAGCGTCTCCAGCGCTTCCCGCCCGTTGCCGGCCACTACCACACGATGTCCGCGCTTCTCCAACAAGCGTGTGGCCAGCCGCTGGTTCACAAGATTGTCTTCCACGAGAAGCACGTTCAAGACAGATTCAGGGTCGCGTTCGTCGTGCAATGAATATCGGGTAATTAACGGGATGGCGCCCTTGCTCTCGCGCGCTCCGAGAACTCGCGCAATGGCTTCGCGCAATTCCGACTGACGGATCGGTTTCAGCAGGTAAGCGGAGATTCCCAGTTTATTGCAACGCTCCGCATCTCCCCGATGGCCGGCGGAAGTTAGCATCATGATCGTTGCCGTCGATAACTCCGGCCTCTGCCGGATTCGTTCCACGAGCTCAAAACCGTCCATCTTTGGCATGTGCATGTCCAGCAGGATCAACCCGTACGGATCCTCCGCTCTCCGTGCAGCGGGTAACTCCGCCAATGCATCTTCCCCACCTTCCACCGAAGTGGACCGCATTTCCCACCGCTTCAGCATGCCTTCGAGAATCCGGCGGTTCGTGCGATTGTCGTCGACCACCAGAACTCTCACGCCCCGCAAAATCTCCGGAGGCGCGGCCTTTCCTATTTCAACTCTTTCGGGATCAACGACAGCGACTGGCAACGTAAAGTGGAACCTGCTTCCCTTTCCAACTTCGCTCTCCAGCCATATCTTTCCACCCATCTTTTCCAGCAACCGCGTCGAAATTGTCAGTCCCAGCCCGGTTCCACCGTATTTTCGTGTCGTGGATGTGTCCGCCTGCGCGAACGCATCAAAAATCACTTTCTGCTTTTCGGGCGGAACGCCAATTCCCGTGTCGGCCACCTCAAAATGTAAAACTCGATCTTCTTGGCCCCCCGCATCGACTTGCACTTTTACGGCGACTTCCCCTTCGTGCGTGAACTTGATGGCATTGCCCACAAGGTTGATCAAGATTTGATTCAATCGGTTGGCGTCTGCCCGCACCATTTCCGGAACCTCCGGCGCCAATTCGCAGAGTAGCTCCAGCCCCTTTTCGTCTGCCCGAAGAGCAAGCGTTCTGAGGTTTGATTCCAGGCTGTCGCGCAGGTTGAACGGACGGATATCGATATCAATCCTGCCTGCTTCGATTTTGGAGAAATCGAGAATGTCATTGATGACTCCAAGCAGCGAATCGGCAGAGAGCTTGACGGTGTCGA
>QHZC01000074.1 GCA_003224515.1 Acidobacteriota bacterium | reverse complement strand
GCAGGAGCGTCTCAATGGTCCGCGGCGTGCCATTGATGGGCTGAGCGCCTTTCCGCCGCCGTTCGATGATCTTGTCCACCAGCGCTTGATATTGCGGGTTTCAGCAGCGCCAGGTTCGGCATTTTCTCCATCTGCGCGGACTGCGCCGCAAAAACAAATCCTTGGTCCCATCCAGTAGCCGTTCGACTTCACCCACGTTGCATTCCTCGATCACCGTGCCGATCGTGATGCGCCGTGAGCTGCCCAGCTGCGCCGTCTCGTGGTGAGTCTGGATGCGCTGGCGGCTGATGATCGTCTCTTTGGTCGGCAACTCCTCGCTGAAGACCTCCGGCTCTTTTTGTGCGCAATAACTGCGGCCAAATTACATTTGTGCGTCACGTAAAACGTAACCGCGTAAGGTGCCACGACCTTGGTCCGTAGAACGTGCCGCCGCCAGCCGTTGCGGAAATAAAGGTGAAAATTCTTCGCCACAAACGGCGCCTGTCGGACCAATCCGCCGAAGAGATCGCGTTTCGACCGCGGTCGCTTGTCCAGGGCGCTCCAGGGGAACGAAATTCCCTTTCTTCTTAGTCATGGGCAGTCACCTCAGCCTACGGCACCACCGCGGCCCTGCCAAGGAGCCCGCCAAGAGGCCATTGACCCAGCGATGGCGCTCCTGATCCTCTCGCCGAGGCACCCCTGAAATGAGGCGCGCGCCTGCATCTGCGTGAAATTTCCGGAAACAAATGGGCGTGTCCCTTCGTCTACTTCGGTGGGCGGTAGGGAAGGGGTCTCACCGATGCTCGGAGCAAACTTCATCGAGAGTCTGTTCCAGGACATTCAGTACGCCGGCCGGACACTCCGGCGGAGCCCTGGGTTCCTTGCGACCGCCGTGGTGGCGATGGCCCTGGGCATCGGGGCCAATACAGCTATTTTTACGGTCATCAACACCGTGCTCCTCGAGCCTCTCTCGTATCCGGAGCCTGACCGCATCGTGCTGCTGATGCGTCACTTCCCCGATGGAAATGGACCGTCGACATCGATTCCCAAGTTCGTCGTCTGGCGCGAACAGACCGAGCTGTTCCAGGCCGTCGCGGCTTACGATTTTGCAGGCCCGGGCATTAACCTCACCGGGGGCGACCGCCCCGAGCAAGTCAAAGGAATCCACGTCTCCGCCGGCTATTTCGGTGTGTTCGGCGTGCCAATTGCCATGGGCCGTACTTTTACCGAGGAAGACGATCGCCCCGGCGGCCCCAAAGTTGCCGTGATTAGCAGCGGGCTCTGGCGCAGGCGCTTCGCTGCGGATCCTGCCTTGGTGGGTAAAACCATTCTGCTCGGCGATGAACCGTATACCGTGATCGGAGTTTTAGGGTCCAGCTTCACAACGGACCCTCCGTCGGATCTCTGGCTTCCTTTGCAGCCGGACCCCAACAGCACCGATCAGGCCCATTACCTCATGTCTGCAGCGCGCTTGAAACCCGGCATCACTCTCGAACAGGCAAAAACAGGGATGAAAGCTGCCGCGGAGCAGTTTCGGCGCAAGTTTCCGGACAAGATCGATCCGCACGAAAGCGCCACTGCGGAACCGCTCGGTGACATCGTGGTCGGAAACGCCCGGTCGGCTCTGTTCATCTTGCTTGGCGCGGTTGGATTCGTGCTCTTGATCGCTTGCGCCAATGTAGCGAGCCTTTTGCTCGCGAGAGCAACTCTGAGGAGGTTCTGTTGGCCGTGTCGGGAGGCGCATTGGGTCTGGTCTTGGGGTATGGGGGTGTACGAGCGCTGGTAGCCATGAACCCGGGGAATATCCCCCGAATCGGGGAGCACGGCTCGGCGATTACCTTGGACTGGCGCGTGCTCCTCTTCACCCTGCTGGTTTCCGTGCTGACAGGAGTGCTCTTTGGGCTCATACCCGCATTCCACGCCACGCGTACCGATCTGAGCGCGACTCTCAAGGAAGGCGGCGCGCGATCCGGGACCGGCCCGCGCCACAATAAAGTCCGGTCGATTCTGGTGGTTACAGAAATGGTGCTCGCAGTAGTGCTGCTTGCGGGCGCGGCTCTGCTCATCCGCACGTTCACGGCACTGCGGACCGTCAATTCGGGCTTCGACGCGCGCAATGTCCTGACCATGCAGATGTCGGTCAGCGGTCGGCGTTTTGAAAAGTCGGCGGCAACCTCGCAACTCGTGCGTGAGGCCGAGCGGCGTATCAGCAGCCTGCCGGGAGTCGAGGCAGTTGCCGCCACCTGCTCTCTCCCGCTCGAACCCTCCTTCGACTTGCCCATCAATATTGCCGGGCGCGTTCCAACCGATGGTCCCTACGACGGCGATGTCCAGTGGCGCGACGTTTCGCCCGGTTACTTTGCCGTTTTCAAAATTCCTATGCTTCGCGGTAGGACATTTACGGATTCGGATGACGCACAAGCCGCTCACGCGGTCGTTATCAACGAGGCCATGGCCAGGAAGTTTTGGCCCAGGGGCGACTCCGTCGGGGCTCAGATCACCATTGGGAAAGGCATCGGACCGGCATTTGAAGAACCGGCCCGGGAAATCATTGGCGTTGTTGCCGACGTCAGAGACACCGGGCTCGATCGCGATCCCGAGCCAATCATGTACGTTCCCGTCGCACAAATGAACGACGGCATAACCGCGCTTCAGAATGGCATCATCCCGATCACCTGGGTAATCCGCACCAAGGTGCAGTCCCATTCGCTCAACGAAGCCATTCAGCGGGAGCTTCTTGCCGCAAGCGGTGGGCTGCCGGTAGCGCATGTCCGGTCCATGAACCAGGTCGTAGTGGAATCCACCGCGCGCACGGACTTCAATATGACCCTCCTCACTATCTTTGCGGGGATCGCGTTGCTTCTGGCGGCCATCGGCATCTACGGTTTGATGGCTTACGCCGTCGAGCAGCGCACGCAGGAGATCGGGATTCGCATGGCTCTCGGGGCGAGCTCGCAAAATGTGCGCCGGATGGTGGTGGGGCAAGGCATGCGCGTGGCGTTGATCGGAGTTTTCCTGGGTGTCGCCGCCGCTCTTGCGCTCACCCGGCTGATGGATAGCCTGCTTTACGGCGTAAGAACCTGGGACCCGGTTGCGCTCATTTCTGTGATTGTTCTTATCGGCGGGGTCGCTCTGCTCGCCGCCTATGTTCCGGCGCGTCGGGCCTCGCGCGTTGACCCGATGATCTTGCTGCGGTACGAGTAGGTCATGGCTGATGGTTTGCCCGGCACCGGAAGGAGAAATCAGTCCGTGAAAACCACGCCCACGGCCACATGCCCCTTTTCCGGTCCGGCGTCGATCCTCACGACGTAACCGCGCAAGTGCATCGCTTGCACGCCATCCATCCCCGGCGCCTCCATGGTGACTTGCAGCTCCGATTGCAGCCGCGGCAGGTGTTTCAGCGAAATCAGCGCTCCCTGCAGGGAAATATCCCTGACCATGGTCTCTTCCTCGAAGTCCTTCCCTCCTTCGGTTACGCCGCAAACCTTGGCGTGGAATTGTGCTTCGCGGCGCAGCGCCGTTCGCGTTCCCGGCATGTGCGCTTGAACTCTGTCGTCCCGTGCCCCAAGGGTGATCACCATGCCTTCGCTCGCCGCGAAAACCGAATCGAACTCTTCCCGCGCCTGCCGCAGAAGCGAATCCACCATGCGATCGGTCGAATCGGGGTCGTGATGGAAAAGCACCAAGGTCTTCGCTCCGGTTTGCCTGGCCACTTTCGCTCCCTCCAGCCACGAGGAATGCCCCCAGCCTTTTCTCGTCGTCTTGAGCTGTTCGGGTGTAAATTGGGCATCGTTAATGAAGATGTCCGCGCCGGCCGCGAGCTTTCGCAGGCCCTCGTCCAGTTTCGGGTCGCCCGGTTCGTTATCGGTGGCATAAGCCACCGTGCCTGCCGGCGTCTCGATTCGAAAGCCCAGGCAGCCCTGCGGATGATTCAGCCAGCGCGCCGTGATTTTGTTCTCTCCAACCTTGAACGAATCCCCGCCGTCCATTTCCTTGAACTTCCGCTTCGCGTTCATCGCGGACATGTCCACGGGGAAATAGGGCAGTGCCATCTGCGCTTCGAAGACTTGTTTCAGGCTGTCGCGCCCCAAAAATCTTGATCGGAAGCTGTAGAAATGAAATTCGTTGTTCTCCCCATACAGCGGCGAAAAAAACGAAATCCCCTGGATGTGATCCCAGTGATAATGGGTGACCAGGATGTGCGTCTCGGGCGCTTTTCCGCCGCTCGGCGCGGCCCAACGACTCCCCAGTACGCGCAGCCCCGTGCCGCAATCCAGAATGAATTGGGTGCCGTCCGGAGCGATCAGCTCCAGACAAGGCGTATTGCCGCCGTAGCGCCACGTCGCCGGGTCTACCGTCGGCGTAGATCCGCGCACGCCCCAGAAACTCAATTTGGCGATGGGATCGGTCATTGCTCTGAGTGCAAAACCCCTGAGTGCAGGCTCGTTCCGCGCCAACACGCGGGGAACGGGAAGCTCGTTTCATGGTCGCAGCGGACAGAAGGAGCGTCAATCGATTCGCGGAGTCGAAGTGTCATAGTGCCTAATAAGCACCGGAAAGGGCTGCACCGCCGCCATCGCGCGGGTAGAATAAGGCGGATGGCCGCTCATTCCCACGATCACGGTCACGCCGGTCATTCGCATTCCCCCGGCCACTCTCACCCCACGTTACGTCCCTCGGTGCTTGGCTGGGCCATGGCCGCCACGCTCGGTTTGGTGGTAGCTGAGTTTTTTGGCGGTGTTCTCGGCCGCAGCGTCGCCCTTCTGAACGACGCGGTTCACAATCTCTCTGACGTCCCCACGCTCGGCATTTCCTATCTCGCGATGCGCTGGGCCGAACGGCCTGCCGATAGCGAGAAAACCTACGGCTATCACCGCGCCGGCACACTTGCTGCGTTCACCAACGCTTTCGTCCTGGTGCTGCTTTCACTCTGGCTTGGATATGAAGCTTTCGAACGCATCCGCTCCCCGGTGGCCGTGGTCGAGAGCTGGATGATCTGGACTTCGGTTGCCGCGCTTGTCGTCAATGGCGGCATCACGCTCGCTCTTGTCCGCGGACGGGGCGACCTCAATCTCCGCAGCATCCTCGTTCACAATTTAGGTGATGCGCTCTCAAACATTGCCATTATCGCTGGCGCGTTAATCATTCATGCGACCGGTGCGTTTTGGATCGATGCGCTTCTCGGCCTCGCCATCGGCTTGCTCGTGCTCTGGTCCAGCACCGGCATTCTGCGCGAGTCCTCACACATTCTTCTGGAAGGCCGCCCTCCTGATTTGCGCGTTGAAGACGTCGCCCGGGCTATTCTGACAGTCGAAGGCGTGCAGGAAGTGCATGATGTGCATCTCTGGTCCCTCGGCGGCGGGCACCACGCGCTCAGTCTCCACGCGCGCATCCCGGATATGCACCTCGACGAGTGCGAGCGCCTGCTCGCCTTGATTCAGCGGGTCGCCGCAAAGGAATTTGGCGTTGAGCACACCACCGTGCAGCTGGAGCGCGCCGGTCTGCCGGCAAAATCTGGCTATGTCATGCCGGAGCCGGCGAAAAAATAGCTTTCACGCTGGCAATCGAAAATTCAATCCGCGTTGTTCGTTGAATTCTCGCGTTGCGTCCAGATCCAGCGCCTCCTGCTTGACCGTGCGGCGCAAACCCTGGCTGGTGATGTAGCGCAGCGCCCCTTTTTCCCAGGCGTAGGCCACTGCGAAAAATACCGTTCCATCCCGCCGCACAAAAACAAATTCCTCGTTGTCGGGAAGTGCAGAGCTGGCCGTTTCAGCCACCGGCGCCGTTGCCGGCTGAGAAGCTCTGTATCGCCGGCCTGCCTCGGCAGCTTCGGCATCTGTGGCTTCCGGCTGTGGAGTATCCGCCGCCGAACCTTCTTCTACGGCCATTGGAGAACTGGGCATGAAAAATCCGCCGTCAAAAAACGGAAAGAAGAAAGGAGCCTGCAGCCCACCTCCCCGCAGGCCCATGGTTCCCGATCCGCACGTCGCCGCCAGGTGTACCGCATCGAATCCCAGTCCCGGCGCAGAGCTGCAATTCGATCTAAGACGGATATGCTGGTCATCGATGCGCCTTGGCGCGATGACTTGTCGCCGCGTGCTCGGCGCTACCGGCACAGCCGCTTTCGGACCCACCGCCCCGCCTCCCCCAACTGCCCGCGCCCCAGGTATCGCCTGCGCAGTCGCCGCGTGCGGAGTTTGCATCGCCGCCCCGGGTCGAACGGCAGCATGGGAAATCGGGGGAATCATTCCGCGCCCATGCCCCTGTCCCTGCACGCCTGCCGGGAGAAAAACCACAAAACCCGCAAAAATGATCTGGCGGAACATGGTTCCCACCTGAAGGCCCGAGCTACCGAGCCTTTCACGAACAACCATTCCTCAATACCCGATAACATGGATGCGCCCAGCGCAGCATAGGTTTCAATTCAATTCGCTCCTCCACTGTGCTATAACCGTCGAGCCGTGGAACGCGCTGCGAAGTGGGAGCTAGCCAAGGTCCGGGCCGAGTCGGCACAGGCTGCAGCTAAATCCGCTGCGCCTTTGCTGGGCATTCAGAGTCTCACCACTCCTGCCGAGGATCCTTCGCGGTGTTGTCCCATCTGCTCCGAGCGGTCGGAGTCGCGGCGCTGCAAGTTGATCTGTTCCGTGTGCGGCTATTACATGTCCCGCGCGGACTATTATTAGCCGCGCGGAGGTTTGACCGCTGGCTGGTCTTCGATTACGATTCATCGCTCAGGGATCATCCATATTTTGATAAGCTCTAGGCCTCCGGCCCGGGTTGCCGCCGGAACCGCTTTCCGATGAGGAGGAAAATAACGTGGCTTTGAAGATGACAAACCGTGAAGTGGACGGCGTGTCCGTGGTGGCGCTGGACTGCCGCATTGTGCTCGGCGAGGAAAGCAACGCCCTGCGCGAGAAAGTAAAAAGCCTGATTGCCGAAGGAAAAAAGAAAATTGTCCTCAATATGGACAACATTACTTTTATTGACAGCGCTGGACTCGGCACCCTCGTTGCCGCGCATCACAGTGTGAAGACACAGGGTGCCTCGCTTCGCCTCTGCCACCTGGGCAGCAAGTTCCAGGAAGTCCTGCAAATCACCAAATTGCTGACCGTCTTCGATGTCTACAAGACCGAAGCCGAAGCCGTTGCCAGCTTCTCGAAAGGCGCCGGGGCATAAGCGTCCAGGCCAGATGGCAAGTGCCGCACACGCTGGTTTTGTGCGTGCGACCTCTGCTGCCGGGCACGCTGCGGCGTGCCTTCTTTTGTCTTCCGAAATCCTCGTCCCGCCAAATCCGCCGTGAAGGAAAGTCCGAAACGAGTCGCGAAAGTCTTTAAGGCCACTCTCGAGCGCATACCTTCGAGACTCGGCTGGGTCATTATCCGCGTCCCGTTCGACGTCTCTAAAGTGTGGGGAACCCGCGGCAAGGTCAGAGTCAAAGGCGAAATCAACGGCTTCGCATTTCGCTCTTCCGTCTTCCCCACCCGCGAGGGCTATCACTGCATGCTCGTCAAAAGGAGCATGCAGACCGGAGCCAACGCCGCCCTCGGCCAAACCGTCCAGTTCCGCCTCGAACCGGACACCGCAAAACGCGTCGCCATCGTCCCCGCCGAACTCCAGCGCATCCTCAACGAAGACCGCTCCTTCCGCCGCTGGTTCGGATTGTCAACGTAAAAAACCCCGCATCGCGTGTCCGCCGCGCCGAACAAGTCGCCGAACAGTTGCTCGCCACCATGGAAGCCGAGTTCGACCTGCCTCCCATCCTCAAGCGCGCATTCGCCAGCGATCCCCGCGCTTATCAAGGATGGCAGTCCATGACTCCCCTGCAACGCCGCTACCACCTGCTCGGCATCTTCTACTACCGCTCCCCCGAATCCCGTGACCGCCGCATCGCCCAAATGCTGGAAGAAGCCCTCGCCCGCACCGACCGAAAACCAAGAACCAAAGCAGCGCCCGAAGAAGTCGCTCCCTAAAATATCTTGTAGTGGCCTGTCGGAACTTGTCCTGAGCGCAGCCGAAGGAGACCGGTGCTTTTTTTCATCGTTCTTGTAGCGGCCGGACTTTAGGCCGGTTCCCTCCACCCCCCGGGGTTTTTGCCAAAGAGTTCGGATTTGCTTGAAAACACATGAGTTGAGTTTTTGTTGTGTGCAAAAGAGTGTGAAGACAAAGAAGCGCGGTTGTGTGGCCATTCGGGGGCAGATGGGGCTGAGATACTCCTTTCCTGGGCGGCCTCATTTCGCTGGGCATTTTTCTCGGACTCTTCGGCGTGCTGCACCTGGTTCTGGCGTGGGGGCTTTTCGAACGCGAGCCGTGGGCGCGGATGCTGGGGCTGGCACTCGGGTTCCTGGCGTTGCCACGTTTTCCTTTGGGGACGGCGCTGGGGATCTATACGCTGTGGGCGCTGCTGCTGCCGGAGGCTTCCGGCAGCGAGTACGAGCGGCTGGCGCGGGGTGATGGACGGTTGAATTCGGCGGCGGTCTCGTCGTAAGGGTGGAAATTGGAAAATCGAAAGTAGGAATTAGGAAGTTGAAAGTTAAAGGTTGAAGAGGAGAGGCGACCTTTCCGACCGGGTGAGGATAGATGCCTGTTGCGACGACGCGGGTAGGCTAGGCGACTTTGCGGGCCGATTTTTCAAGGAGTTCGTGGATGAGGGTTTGGTAGGGTTTGGATTGCTTGGCGGCCATGCGGCGGAGCTGGCGGAGCAGTTGCGGGGCGATGCGAATGGCGATGAGCTGTTTCGCGTTTCCCGAAGCGGGGCGGCCAACTCTGCGAACGCGGCGCAGTTTGGCATCGGTCGATTCCGGAATGTCGGAGAGGTCGAGCTTGCTATCCGGCATGGGCTTGGCGCTCTTTGCGGGTCGCCTGGCGCGCACTGATGATGCGCATGATTTCCTTGTCATTGGTCACCTTTCTCCGGCGTGTAACGGACAATCAGAATCCGGCAGTAAGCGGCAGACGCTTGAAGCGAACTTCGGAGCGGGAGTGCTCGGAATCGTCCCAGTCGAGCGTCTCGGGATCACCGAAAACGGTGGCCGCCTTCTCGAAAGACACGCCGTGCTTCTTCAGGTTGCTGAGGACCTTCCTGGCGTCCCGAGAGAACACATTTATGTATATACGCTAATTCAGTAAGAGTGTAAAGAGGAGCCCGCCCCGGCGGAAGACCGAGCGATCTCTCTTTTCATCGCTTCTTTACATTCCTACCTGGTTGCTTCCTGCCTCTCTCAGCTCTCCACTCGGTACATCGTGATTCCGCTCATCAGCTTGGGATAAAAGTCGGTCGATTTCTGCGGCATCACTTCGCCGGCCGTCGCGACTTTCATCACCTGCTCGACGTCGCAGGGATTCAGCAAAAACGAAATCTGCGCGCGCCCGCTGTCCACGGCGTCGAGTGCCGCCAAGGCTTCTCTCTCATACGTCAGGTTCGCTTCCGCCGTCACCGCTTGCGGCGTGATTCCCAGCGCCGGCTCCAGGATTCCTTCGTGCAGCAGCACTACGTCCAGTTTGCGCTGCAGCGGCGAGACATTCGGCAGGAGTTGCGCGAGGTTGACGCCTTCGCGCAGCGTCAGCACATAGAACGCCCGCTTCTGCGTTTCCGCGGCGGGATAAACGCCGATCGCTCGTTTCTCTCTCGCACTCGTCAGTTTCACAAGAAATTTCTTTTTCGCCTCGGACCTCTCTCCGCTTCCCGAAAACGGAAACGCCTCCGCCGCGAACCACGGCTCCAGATGCCGCCGCACGCCGCTCCAGGAAAAATCATGAACGTTTGCCGCCACGCGGTGCGTCGGCAAAATCGTCAGCCCCTCGCTCTGAGAGTTGATGAACGTCATCATCACCCGCTCGTAGGGCGCCTCCGCATCGATCATTTCCGCGTTTTGCCTGAGACCCGAAGGGCGCGTCCGGCGCTCGTTGCGGTAATTCAGCGCCGTCTCGTAACGATGATGCCCGTCCGCGATCACCAGCTTCTGGTCCTCCATCGCTTTCTGGATCGCGACCACGCGCCGCGGCTCTGCAATTACCCAAAGCCGGTGCACCACGCCGTATTCGTCGCGCATTTCCGTGGCAGGCGCCGCAGCCGATTCGGCTTCCCCCAGAATTGCGTCAATGCGTTTCTCCGCATCCGAATACAGCATGAAAAGTTGCCCCGTGTGCGTTTTCGTGTGCCGCAACAGTTCCAGGCGATCTGCCTTAGGCCCGGAGAGCGTGTGCTCGTGCCGGAAAACGACGCGCGCCGAATATTCCTCGAGCTTGCCCGCGCCGATGAAGCCCCGGCGCGTGCGCCATTCTTCTGTACCCGGCGCCGTATATTCCTGCGTGTAGGCATAAAAAGACGGCACCGGATCTCGCACCACTACTTGATTGCGAATCCAGTCCTCAATCGCCGCGGCCGCGCGCGTGTAAACATTGTTCTGCGACGTGTCGCCGGGGTACGCGCGGCCCTTCTCCACCGCAATCAGGTTGTGCGGATCCGCCGCGTAATATTTTTCCTGCATGGCCGGAGAAATCTTGTCATAGGGTTGCGTCAGGACACGGTCGAACGGCGCACGGGCCGGGTTGTAGCGAAAAGCGCGAAAGGGATAAACCTGGGCCATGGAATCTCCGGAATCGCTTTGTGCCACCTCGGAAGCCTCCTAGTTTACGCGAACACGCCGGAATCCCGAAAAAGGCGGAGTGTTCATTTTCGGTTGGAATTTAGCGCGAGATGAATGACTGTCGAAAAAACGAGGCCATATTACAATTATTGGCTTATGGCAGCCCCGCATTTCTCTTCCGTGCGCGCGTTGATTTTCGACCTCGACGGCACGCTCATCGATTCCAAGCTCGACCTGATCCGCTCCGTCAACGCCATGCGGGAGGAACTGGGCCGCGAGCAATTGCACGAAGACACCATCTCCGGCTACATCGGCCACGGGCGCGCCGGAACTTGTTGGCCGCGCTTTGGGAAATGCCGCAACGGAAGAAGAACGCGAGCGCGCGCTGAAATTTTTCCTCGCGTATTACGAAGAGCACAAGTTGGATTCGACCTGCGGTTACCGCGGAGTTCCGGAAGCACTCGAACGTCTCGCCGCGTTCCCAATGGCCATCCTCACGAACAAGCCCGTGCGCGTGAGCGTGCGCATCCTGGAGGGCCTCGGCCTGGCGAAATATTTCCGCGCCGTCTACGGCGGGAACAGCTTTGAAACGAAAAAGCCCGATCCTCTTGGAGCGCAAACCATTCTTCGCGAATTCGGTGCCGCTCCGGCGGAAGCCGTCCTGATCGGTGACTCCGAAGTGGATGTGCAAACCGCGCGCAATGCTGGAACGCTCGCTGCCGCCGTGAATTATGGCTTCGGCACGCACGACCGAGCCGCGTACCCCGCGGATATTTATCTCGATCGCCTCGCCGATCTCGTCCCTCTCCTCATGAATGGCCGCCAATGAACAGACTCTCGCTGCATTTGTCGCCCTGCGTTGGCAGACCGTCAGGTTCTTTCCGCACCGTACCTTTTTATGCACAGCGCGGGAGTTCCATTTCTTGCCGGCAAAAACCATCTTACGCTGAGATAGAAGCGTGGCATCATCGACCTTTCGGACCAGCAGGTGCAGAATGAAATCGAGCGCCAAGTATATTGTCGCAGTCTTAGCTCTTTTCTTGCCAGTGATCGCCCGAGCGCAAAGCGCGGGCATAGTTGAGTGTCCGCGCTCGGGTGACTACGTCTATCTATACAGTTCCATGATCACTCTGGATGTGCGCATTACGCTCCAGTGCGGAGAGCAGCTCCAGATCACTGGTCGGTACGACCGCTACTTCGGTGTGCGCACAGCCAAGGGCGAGATAGGTTACGTCCCGGTGGAGAGCCTCCTCTTGCTGAAAGACAAGCCGGGCACTAAGGCAGCGCAAGCTAAGCCTGTCCAGCCCACGAGAGAGCGCACTCCTTACGACGCCCCCGTCAAGCCCACGGAAGTTGCTCGGAGCGCTCCCCTCCCTGCATCTGACTTCATCTTGCCGAATGGCACTCCGATTCACGTGAAACTTGGCAAGACCATTTCTTCGGCGACCGCCCGCGTCGGCGAGGTAGTGGATCTTCGGGTCGTGGAAGAGGTGATCGTGGATGGCCTTTCAGTGATTCCGAGCGGCGCAGCAGCCATCGGCTTGGTGACGGACGCAGAGCCCAAAAAACGCATGGGCCGCGGCGGAAAGCTGTCCTTCAGTATCAACTTTGTGCGTCTTAAGGACGACGAAAAGGCCTCGGTCCGCTCCTTCCAGGAAAGCACTGGCTCAAACAATTCGACGGGAGCAATTCTCCCCCTCTCTTCTGGCAAGGACGTGGTGTTCACGCAAGGAACCGAATTCACCGCGTACGTGGACGGGGACATGCGGCTAAAGAAGGTGGCCTTTCAGGCCGCAAAGGATACTTCCAGCGTCGCGCCCGCTCCCCCAGCTCAAAATCCGTCTCAGCCGCGTGGGTTTTGACACTTTAGAGAAGAAGCGAACGCCTCGGTTAGTCCGCATTTTTGACGCCGCGATACATCCCGACTTGCCATCGTTCGCAGTACTTGGCAGACTCTGCCCGTGCTCATTGGCCTCTTTCCCGAACTGGACGCACCCGGCGGGGTGCAGCGAGCGGGCCGCCACCTGGCGGCCGTGCTCACGGAGTTCACCTCCAGCCGCGGCATGGATTGCCGCCTTCTCAGCTTGAATGATTCGCCGGAGCTGCACCGCATGACCCTGGGAGGGCAGGAATTTGTGTTCACGGGGTGCGACCGCGCCAAGGGTCGATTCACGGTGACGGCCCTGCAAGCAGCCCGGCGCAAAGCAAAACTCGTTCTTGCCGCGCACCCGAATTTGGCACCCGTGGTACAGGCGATGCGGTTTGTGGCGCCCCGAATGAAGCGCATTATCTGCACGCATGGGATTGACGTCTGGGAGCCGCTCGGGCGGTTGCGCAGGCATGCACTGAGCCACGCAAACCTGGTTCTGGCACCCAGCCGGGATACCGCCGACCACCTGGCATCGGAGCAAGGAGTCGCGCGCGAACGGATTCGCGTTCTGCCCTGGGCGCTCGATCCGCAATTCGAAGCGTTGCTCGCGGGGGTTTCGAAAGCCGCTCCGCCGCACGACTTCCCCGCTGGTCGTGTCATCCTAACCGTGGGGCGATGGCTGGCGACGGAACGATACAAGGGCATGGACACATTGATTACGGCGCTGCCGAGGCTGTTGACGCGCTGACCGGAACTGCAACTGGTTCTGGTGGGAACAGGCGATGACCGCTCCTGGCTTGAGGATCTTACGGAAAAAAACGGCGTGCACCGCCACGTGCATTTTTTGACGGGATTGAGCTACTCGGAACTTGCCGCGTGCTACTGCGCGTGCGAAATTTTTGCTTTGCCAAGCCAAGGAGAAGGATTCGGGCTGGTGTATCTCGAGGCCATGGCGTGTGGCAAACCGGTCATCGGTGGCGCGCACGGGGGCGCCCCGGAAATCATCGAGGACAACGTGTCCGGGTACCTGGTGCCGCATGGTGATCCGATCCATCTCGCTACATGCATTGAAGCACTGCTGGCCGACCCGGCGCATGCAAAGGAAATGGGCGCGCGCGGGCGGCAGCGCGCCGAGCACGAGTTCCGTTTCAATGTCTTCGCGAAATCGCTGAAAAAAATCCTGCGCGAACAATGCGAATCCTGAACGTCACGGAAACGTACGCTCCCTTTCTCGAATTCGGCGGTCCGCCGGTGAAAGTGCGCGCGCTTTCCGAAGGTCTGGCGCGGCGCGGCCACCAGGTCACGGTTCTCACGGCCGACTGGGGGCTGGAAAAGCGATTGCAAACCCAGGAAGAAAAAATCACGGCAGAACGATCCCCGTTTGGTTGGCGGCGGAATGAGAATGGCGTCCAGGCCATCTATGTGCCGACCTGGCTGCGTTATCGGAGAGTTAGTTGGAATCCCGCGGTAAAGCGTTACTGCCGGGCGCGGCTGCAGAATTTTGATGTCGTGCACATTTTCGGGCTTTACGACCTGCTGGGTCCGGCCGTTGCCGCCGCCAGCCGCAAGCGAAGCCGTCCGTACGTGCTCGAGCCCATCGGGATGTTTGTGCCAATTGTGCGAAATCTTTGGCTGAAACGGATGTATCATGCGCTTTGGGGTAGGCGGCTACTCGAGGAGGCAAGCGCGGTTATTGCCACTTCGGATCAGGAAGCCGAGGAACTCGTCGCCGGTGGTCTCCCTCCCACGAGGGTGGTGCTGCGGCGGAACGGTGTGGAAGTGCCGGCATCGTGGCCGGAACGAGGCATGTTTCGGAGGGCGCACGGTGTTTCGCCGGAGGCCAAGCTGGTCCTTTTCCTGGGGCGCCTGTCCGCTAAGAAGAGCCCGGATTTACTGCTGCGGGCATTCGCGGAACTTTCAGGGCGCTCCACCGGAATACCAATGACGCTGGTCTTTGCAGGACCTGACGAAAGCGGCGTCGAAGCTGAACTGGGCCAAATGGCAAGGCAGCTAGGCGTTCTGTCGAAGGTTCAATTCGTCGGACCGGTCTTTGGCGAGACCAAGTGGGCGGCCTATAGGGACGCCGATGTTTTCGTGCTTCCGTCGCGCCATGAAAACTTTGGGAATACCGCGGCGGAAGCGGTGGCCGCCGGGACTCCCGTCATCGTGACGGAACAATGCGGGATTGCGCCACTACTTGCGGATGAGGCTGGCTTGGTGGTGCGCCACGACACGACGGCACTATCGCGCGCCCTTCGGCGGGTCCTCGGTGAAGCGGAACTACGCGCGCGGTTTGTGGCTGGATGCGCGGTGGTCACATCACGTCTGGGTTGGGAGGAACCCGTCCACCGCATGGAAGCGTTATACGCTACGCTTGCCTCACAGCAGGCGGTAGGGGCAGAATCGAAGGGAGTGGAGTAATCTTTTGCCAACGCGCCCACATCGAACTTTTCGCGCCATCTGGTGGAGCAGCAATCTGCTGATGGCCTTTGCATTTGTCTCAATGCTCTACTGCTGCCACCGGGAATATTCCGTGCGCTGGTATCTCGACGGATTCTCGGACGCGGTTGTGCCCAATACCCTGCCCGAAGATCAAAAGGTCGAAGCCATTTTGAACTGGATGCGCGCAGAGCCATCGCGAGCCATCGCAACGAACCCGGAGGCACTCGCGAAGCGCGATACGGCGACGACCCTTACCTACCATCAACTGTTGAACGTCTGCGGCACAGCGACGAACGCCTTCTTGAATCTGGCGCGAAGTTCCAATCTGCGAGTGCGCCGCCTGCTGCTGTTGAGTCCCGATCGCAATACCAAGCATGTGGTTGCGGAGGTTCTAATCGACGAACGCTGGATCATCGTCGATCCCACCTACCGGGTGATCATGCCTGCCATGTTTTCCCAAGCCATCGGCGCCATCCCGAACTATCCGCGTGAGTATACTTACGACCAATTCGCACATGTACGGCTGGCGCGTCTGCCACTCGATGGGCTGCATCTGCGGCGCTTGTTGGACTGGATTTACCCGGGGTGGGACGAAGCGGTGGACTGGAGCTTGCTTCTGGAGCGCGAATCTTTCTTCTATCTCTTGCTTACCGCTTCGGCGGCATTGTTCTTCTTGCTGTTGCGGGCCGTGCTTGGCTGGTATGCGGATAGCCCTTTGAGAATTCCGCGCTTCCATTTGAGAGAGCATGCCGTCCGTGCCGGCGCCGCTTTCTTTTCCGCGCCGGAGATCAAACAGTAGCGTGTGTGGCATATGTGGCGTCGCCTTCGCGTCGCGCAGCGCCGATGCAGAGCCTCGCGTCCGGGCGATGACCGCGGCGATGGGCCATCGCGGCCCGGATGAAGAAGGCTTTCTTATTGGTGAGGCGCGGGCGCCGGGACTTGCTCTGGGGATGCGCCGGCTGAGCATCATCGATCTGGCCGGCGGTCACCAGCCCGCCTGGAACGAAACCAAAGACGTCGCGGTCATCTTCAATGGCGAACTGTATAACTATCGCGACCTGCGCGAGCGCCTGACGCTTTGCGGTCACCGCTTCGCCACGCAATCAGACACCGAGATTCTCGTTCATGCCTGGGAAGAGTGGGGCGAAGACTCCCTGACCGAACTGCGGGGCATGTTCGCTTTCGCCCTGCTTGATCTTCGCGGGCGATATGCCACCGCACCGATTCTCTTCCTGGCGCGCGATCCGCTGGGCATCAAACCGCTCTATTACACGCAGACGCCGGAGGGTTTTGCGTTCGCTTCGGAGGTTCGAGCGCTGCTCGTCTCCGGCGCTGTTCCCAAGCGCCTGTCGCAGGATGCCGTCACCGCCTATCTGCTTTTTGGCAGCGTCTCGGAGCCAGTGACGCTTCTGGAAGGAGTGTTTTCTCTTCCTCCAGGGCATCGAATGCTTCTGCACGTCCCGGAGCGGCGGCGCACGCCGCGCGCGCGGCCTTGGTGGGACCCCGCAGTTTCACCCGCGGCGCGCGAACCGCGTAAACCGCGCGATCTTCCTTCCGCGGGGAAAAAGTTGCGGCCGCTTCTCGAGGATGCAGTGCGCACGCATCTCATCGCCGACGTGCCCGTGGGCCTGTTTCTTTCGAGCGGGCTGGACTCCGGTGCAGTCGCGGCGCTTGCGGCTCAGGCACGGGGAGGGATCCAGAGCTTCACACTGACGTTTCCGGGCACGCCGTTCGATGAAGCGGAGCTCGCGCGGTTGGCGGCGAATCGATTGAAAACGAAGCATACCGAAGTGCCTTTGAGCGGAGAGTCGATCCTTTCGCGGCTTGATAAGGCCCTTGCCGCTCTCGACCAACCCACCATGGACGGGATCAATACTTACTTTATTTCTTGGGCCGCGAGAGAAGTGGGGTTGAAAGTTGCGTTATCGGGGTTGGGAGGAGATGAACTTTTCGCGGGCTATCAAACTTTTGCGGATACCCCGCGCCTTTCAAGACTGATCGGATGCGCACGGTATGTGCCCGCAGCGGTGCGGCGAATGACCGCCCCACTGGTTGGTGGTCTCGCGGCGCGGCAAGCTTCACCGGACGCTGCACGCAAGGCCGCGGCCGCGTGGGTCTATCCGGACGCTTTGCCGCATCCCTATTTTTTCGCACGAACGCTCTTCCCGCGGGGGCAGCTCGAACGAATCATCGAGCCGCGGTTTCGCCCGAGCACGGTGAACGCCGACGGTGTCACACTCGAGCCGACCTGGCTCGGCTGGCTCGAACGGACGGCCGACGAAGCGCGCAAGTTGGAACCGGTTGCCGCAGTTTCCTGGCTTGAAATGCGCACCTACATGGTAAGCACGCTGCTGCGTGACACCGATACGGTGAGCATGGCGCAGTCGCTGGAAGTTCGCGTGCCGCTGCTCGACACACCTGTGGTGGAATTTGCAGG
>QHZC01000488.1 GCA_003224515.1 Acidobacteriota bacterium | reverse complement strand
GACACCCAAAGCGAGGTGCTCACTCTTGCGCGTGCGGTTGACGATCTCGAGAGCGTAATCGTGCAAGCTGGAGTCGACTTTGACGTGCGCGACGGCTTCCTGCATGGCCAGCACATCGCTGACGTCGGCGATCGAGTCTAGCGAATCGAGCGGATTATCGCCCACGCGCTTGCGCAGAATTTCCTTTTCGGTTTCGTGCGAGGGATAGCCCATTTTTATGCGCATCAGAAAGCGGTCGAGCTGCGATTCCGGCAAGGGATAGGTGCCGTGATGTTCGACAGGATTTTGCGTGGCGATCACGAGAAACGGCTGCGGCAGCGCGAGGGTCTTGCCGTCGACCGTGACCTGTGCCTCGTTCATGGCTTCGAGAAGCGCGGATTGCGTGCGCGGGGTGGTGCGATTGATTTCGTCGGCGAGGACCACGTTGGCGAAAATCGGGCCGGAACGAAATTCAAATTCGCGCGACTCGGGATTGTACACGCTCACACCGAGAACATCGCTGGGGAGCAGGTCCGAGGTGAACTGGATGCGCTGAAAGCTGCAATGAAAGGATTTTGCGAGAGCCTGCGCGAGAGTTGTTTTGCCGACGCCGGGAACATCTTCGATGAGCAGGTGACCGCGCGCAAGCAAAGTGATCAGGGCGAGCTGGATGGCGTCTTCCTTGCCATAGATGGCGCGCGCGATGGAGCGCTGGAGCTGCGAGGCGACTTGGGAGGTGGCAGTCGGCATTGGTTGAAAACCCGCGTCCTTCCTGTTACAAATAGATGGCGGTACAAAGCGTCGCGGCCAGGCAAAACGGGCGACTAGCTCAGTTGGTTAGAGCGCTCCCCTCACACGGGAGAGGTCAAAGGTTCAAGTCCTTTGTCGCCCACCATTCTTGTCATTCTCCCATCCCCGGTCAGGAACGTGCAGTTATCGTCCAACTTTTGTGCTGAACTTGTTATTTAGGAGCAAGCGGAAAGAAGGTTTGTAGTCATTCCAGGGTAGCCGCCTGGAGTGCGATGCGGTGGTCGGAGTAGGAGTGGTCGGTTTCCGTTTCCGTCACTCGCGAATTTCCTGCTTTTCTTAGCGCTTCCTGCATCTCCTTGTTGAAGGAGAGATTCCGGTCGTGAGGTTCAACAATTAAGGCGGGGCTAAGGCGGGGCGAGTTTTCAAGGCCCCGGCGCAGTCCAAGTAGCTCCACTTTGCGGCGTTTTGTTCCGCTTCGGTCTGTAACCCTTCAGGCGTTGCGCCCGCAAGTCGCCAAGCCGTGGACGGAAATATTTCAACCCGATGCAGAGCAGAGGGCAGTTGCTGCGCGGAAATCGCGACCGCTCCGAGCAGCGCGATGCCTGTGAGGAGACAAGAATTTTTGGTTCAAGAGGGGCGGTCTTGTATAGTGCTCCCATGGCGAGCTTGCTGCGCACTATAGAGTTTGTAGGTTTGAGCCTGTGGCTGGGGAGCGACGTGTTCCTGAGCTTTGTCGTGGCGCCGGGGGCGTTTCGGATTTTGGCGAGCCGGGACCAGGCGGGGGCAATGGTCGGGTACGGGCTCTGGTGGATGCACATGATCGGAGTGGTGTGCGGGATTGCGATTCTGCTGGCTCGTTTGTTGCGAATGCGCACGTTTGCGAGCCTTGCGACGCCGGCGGCACTATGCCTCGTGTTGATGATTTTGCTCACCGTAGTGTCGCAACATGCCGTTAGTCCGAAGATGGCGGCACTACGGGTGCAGATGGGGTCGATTCAGGCAGCGGCGGCGGATAGCCCTTTGCTGGCGGAGTTCAGCCGATTGCACCGTATCTCGGCATCGCTGGAGAGCGGCGTGTTGCTGACGGGATTTGCGGCTATGTATTTGATGGTGAAGGAATTAAGCGCGGTAGTTGAAGTCTAGGCAGGCAGGTAACGATGCCCAACTCCCCTGTTTTTTGTGAGCGTCGCCGAGGAAAGGCGGTGGTCCACCGCGGGTAGAAGCCCACTACAAGTGTCGTCGGCGGGGGCGCGTGGCGCGCTTTGGCTAGGAGCGTTTGCGGGACTTACGGACTTGGGCGGGACGGATTTTGCGCATGGCGGCGTTGCCGGCTCGCTGGCAGGCGCGCCACATGTACCAACTAGCGACAGTGCGGTAAGGGCGCCAGCGTTCGCCGAAGGCGAGTAGTTTTTTGGGCTTTGGCATGTGTTTTTTGCCGTAGGTGATGGACCAGCCCTTCTTGACGCCGAGGTCGTGAATGGGGAGGACGTCAGGGCGGCCGAGGCGGAAGATCAGGAACATTTCGACGGTCCAGGCGCCGATGCCGCGGACGGAGACAAGGCGCTCGACGAGTTCTTCGTCGGACATTTTTTCCGCTTGTTCGAGCGTGGGGACGACGCCGTCGATGGTCTTTTGCGCGAGGTCCTTCATGGCGAGAATTTTTGCGCCGGAGAGACCTGCTTTGCGGAGCGCGGGCCTTTTGAGTTTAAGGATTTCCTGGGGAGCGGGAATGCCGCCGGTGGAGCTGAGGGATTTGACGCGACCAAAGATGGTGGCGGCGGCTTTGCCGGAGATGGATTGGTAGGCAATGGCTTCGAGGAGAATCTCGTAGGGGCTGTCCGAGCCATCCGCTTCGATGCGGAACTCCTGGGTTTCTTTGATCAGCCGGGCAAGCTGCGGGTCTTTTGCAGTGAGGGTGTCCATAGCGAGGCGCAGGTCGAATGGCGGCATGCGGAATTCCTTAGTCACATGGGCTCCATTCCGGACACGCGGAAATAGATTAACAAGCAGCGTCCAGGAGACAACACTTTTTTGAACGCTTTTTTGGAGGTTATTGAGACGTGGCTGTCTGCTGAGCGATTCGGCGGGTGTGGATAGCCTTTTCGCGCGGATGGCGCAGGCGCAGCGGGCTGATGGCGGCGAAGAGTTTGCCGCCATCGAACCAATCTAGGGGGGCATTTTTCAAGCCGGGATCGGTGATTAGGCTGTGCCAGAAAAGCGCGGCGCCTGCAAAATAAAATAGAAAGATGGAAGGCCTTCCAAAGATGGCGGCCTTGACGGATGCGCAAGTAGGACGTGACAACGACAAATGCGAGCAGATAGAGAGCCATCGCGCCGATGGTGTTGTCGAGGGGCTGGGTGGGCGAATGTACAGGGTAAACGAGGTCGAGGATGCGCAAGCGCGGATTTTTGCTAAAGAGCAAAATCACCGGGTGAAGGCTCACAACGGCTAGCGTAATGTACCCGGTCCAGTTGTGAAACCGGAAATAGTTAAATCGGCGATGCGGCCAGGAGCGGGCGGCATAGGCTGAAAGATCCAAGACTGTGAGGCCCATTGGCGGCATGAACTAGGAATTCCGTCCTTCGCTCAAGTCCCCCCATTTTGACGTGAGAGCGTGTCACTCCGTTTGGAAGAATGCGAATTTAGCAGCTCTGGTTGCGGGATTGGCCGCGAGGTATAGGCGAGGGTGGCTCAGTTATCGCCTCAGAACACGGCTCGTACAGGGGTGTGTGCTAGGATTACCGGTTTATGCACACCGGAATTATTGGACTACCGCAGGTTGGGAAGACGACACTGTTTCGGATTTTGACGAAGG
>QHZC01000073.1 GCA_003224515.1 Acidobacteriota bacterium | reverse complement strand
ATGAGGTGGCGGTGAACGAGTTCGCCATCGACAACTACAACGTAACGAATCACGATTTTCTGCGGTTTATGCAGGCGGGGGGCTACGAGAACCGTTCTCTTTGGAGTGATGAAGCTTGGGCCTGGAAGACCAAGGAAGGCGTTGACCATCCCATGTTCTGGGGCCGCGAAGGCAATCTCTGGATTTATCGCGCGATGTTTGGCGAGATACGGTTGCCGCAGGAGTGGCCGGTATACGTGAGCCACGCCGAGGCCACTGCGTATGCGAAGTGGCTTGGGCGAAAACTGCCAACCGAAGCGCAGTTTCATCGCGCCGCCTATGGAGCCCCCGAGGGCGGGAAAGAACGGAGCTATCCCTGGGGCGAGGAAGCACCGGGCGTGCACGATCTCGTCGGGAACGGTTGGGAGTGGACGCGGACGGAGTTCGCGCCGTTTCCGGGATTCACGCCTATGCCCTTCTATCCCGGTTACTCCGCAAATTTCTTCGATGGCAAACACTATGTGATGAAGGGTGGCTCGCCGCGCACGGCTCGGTGTATGCTGCGGCGATCATTCCGAAATTGGTTCCAGCCGCATTATCCGTACGCCTATGCAACGTTCCGTTGCGTCGAGGACTAATCAATCTCAAGCGCGGGAGACCCATCCATGCTGACCTCTTCCCTACCCGTAGGGCACGTGTCCGAATTCGCGGCGGACGTGCGCGAGAGCCTCACGAAGCCCGGACAGAGAGAACTTCCCTCAAAGTATTTGTACGACGAAGTGGGCTCGGCGCTGTTTGAAACGATTTGCGTCTTGCCGGAGTACGGACTCACTCGCGCCGACGCGCGACTGCTGGAAAAGTATGCGAGAGAGATTGTGCGGCGGCTGCCGTCGCCGATTCAGGTGGCGGAACTCGGGAGCGGCTCGGGAAAAAAGACACGCTGGATCCTGGAAGCGCTCTCCGAGCGGCAAAAGACGTACTACTACCCCATCGAAATTTCGCCTTCGGCGCTGGCGGCGTGCGCGAAAGAACTCGGGCAGATCGATCTGGTCAGCGTGGTCGGCCATGAACAGCCCTATCTGAAGGGGTTGCGCGCCGTCGCAGAAGGGCGAGGCGAGCAGGATCATCTACTGGTGCTTTTCCTTGGTAGCACGATTGGCAATTTCGATCGCGATGCAGGCGAAGAATTTTTGCGCGAAATGAGGGCGATTCTATGCCCGGGCGATGCATTGCTGATGGGTACGGACCTGGAGAAGAGCATCGAGCTACAAATCCTCGCTTATGACGACCCGGCGGGCGTGACGGCGGCATTCAACTTGAATTTGCTGGCGCGCATCAACCGGGAACTGGGCGCAGATTTTGAATTGAGCTACTTCCGGCACGAGGCACACTGGAACAGCGCCGAACGACGCATCGAGATGCATCTGCGCTCCACGCGCAGGCAAACGGTGCATGTTCCGGGCGCCAGTCTGCGGTTCATGCTGGACGAAGACGAGACCATCTGGACGGAAAGCTCGCACAAGTACAAAGCCGAAGAAATTCCGGAGATGGCGGCACGCACGGGATTCCGCTGCGATGGACAGTGGATCGACCGCGAGTGGCCCTTCGCGCAAAATATACTTATTGCCGAATAGACTCCCATTGGCCGACAATTTTTAGATTCGGCTTTGCGCCGTCCCATTTCGGGAAGAATCGCCCCGCATCCCGTTGTTTAGGAAATGTCCCCTGGCCCGCTAAGCCGGACAGCTAGAACCCAATCGAAGAGGTGGTGACAATGAAAATCGTTCCGTCGGCCGAGCGCAGGGAAATTATGCTTCAGAGAAAGTTCAGAAGGCTTCGATGCGCCAGACGAGGCGCGTGGACCAGGTTTTTTGTGTGGTGAGCGGAGGGCGCCAGACAGCGAGAATCTGCGAACCTTGATAGACGCGCTCGAAACCTTCCTCGGATTCCGAGACCGTTTCGATCGGCGCAACCCAGAACTCCTCGACGAGCGGCGCGTGCAACGCGACCCGGACGCGCTGCCAGCCGTCTTCCATGCGCAGGATGGGACCGGGCAGCGAACCACTGAAGCGAAGATTGTGGCGGCCTGCAGGCGTTTCAAAGAAGCGGTCGGGCTCCGTGGGCGCAAGGAGATTGATGACCGACTCGATCCCGACGGCCACCGGCTTTTCCGGAGTTTCCTTAAACTTCAGCGTGATCTCGCAAGCCGCTTCGAAGCCATTCGGGGCCGGGCTGAAGGAATACTGCTTGAGGAGCAGAAGTTTTGCAGATGCGGAACCATTCTTGCCTGGCAGCCTCAAGGAACCGGCGCGGAAAAGCTCGGCTTCGTAAGGCGCGGAGTTTTTCACGGTGAATGCGCCGCCGGCGAATCCGGCGTCTTCACGCAGTTCCAACGCTTCGTAGTCTGCATGTGTTCGCGCCGGATCAAAGATCAAGACGCTTTTACGCGGGTCTGTTCGTGAATGGAAGCGACCGCGCCGGTAGCGGACTTTCCCGCGGCTTCACGCAAGCGCGTATGATAGGCCTCGGGGCGGCGCAAGATGGAATTGACCAGCGTGGCTGCCGCGGGGCGGAAATCGAGCGCGGCGATGGTGCCGCCGTCATTGGGCTTCAAAAGAGCCTGAGCATCGAAAGAGGTAAAGAGCAGCTCGTTGGCGCCGTCGGCGTCGTAGTCCAAGAACTCGACGCGCGCGACGAGCGCACCGGGAGTCTGCCGGTCGGCGATGGCCTCGGCGCGAATCAGGTTGCGCCAGGGATCGGTGCGGAGATGCGGGGCATAGATGCCGCCAAAAATGCCATGCCAATAGGCATCGTTGCACTGGGCGCGCATGAGCAGATCACGCGCTTCGAGCAATTCATCGGCGGACTTTGCGCCGTCGTGCCGCAAAGCCGCGCCAGGAGCCGCCGCCAACGAAAGACTGGATTTCCGGTCGCGCGTTGAACTCCTTCAAAACCTCGTGATAGCGCTGCCCGACGCGCGTCGGGAGCGCCCACTCCATCATCTCCGTGTAGGAAGCGGTGGGTAAATCGGCGCGCCCGAGAGGTGCGCGCGTTTCCAGATAGCCGCCAGGCGTGGAAACCGCCAGCCAATCCGCGTTTTCCTCCAGCGCGGTAAAAAAATCCGAGAGCCAGCCGTCCTTGTAACAGTGTTCGTGCGTTCCGGGCCAGACACCGAACTTTTCCATGTCGTCGCCCATGGCAGCCACGCCGCCCGGGTGGACGCTGGCAGCGTCGCGCAGATAGGCGATGACGTCTCGGACTTTGCCAAACGGAATGAGATAACGCAAAGCTTTCTGCCCGGGGTAAAGCCACACCGTCTTGCCACGGTCCTCGGCGATGTAGGCGCCATAGAGTTCTTCCGGTTCGAAACCGGCGGCGAGGAAATGCATATCGTCAACAAGCGTGTAGGCAACGTTCGCGGCGGCAAGCGCGGTGGGAAGTTGCGGCTCCCAAACACGTTCGGCAAGCCAGGCGCCGGACGGAAGCTGGCCGAAGTGTTTCTCGATATAGGCGGCCAGACGCACAATCTGTTCGCGTTGATCTTCGGGCGGAATCGAAACCAGGATTGGTTCATAGAAGCCGCCGCCGACGAGTTCCACCTGGCCGCCCTGGACCAGCTTTTTGAGGCGGACGAAATACTGAGGCCGATGTTTCTCGATCCACGTGAGGAGCGGCCCGGAATAGTGAAGGCCGAGACGAACTCCCGGATGCTCTTCAAGGTGCTTGATGAATGGAAGATAGGAGGAGTCGTAGGCCTTTTCGAGGACGTGCTCGAAATTACCGCAGGGCTGGTGCGCGTGAATGAGCAGGGCGAGATGAAATTTCTGTGGCATGGGGACAGTTTTTTCTCTCTAACATCATAACCCCGCATGCGAATTTATGAATTCCGCTCGCGTGGGAGATGCGCGAATTGCGTACCTCGATTGGATGCGGCGCGCGCCGCCCACATGGGCGGGAGGGCCCGGTTCGTTTAGGGCGCGGTGTGCTTTAGCACCCAATCGGAGACCGTGTTCAGAGCCTCCGGTGCCATGGTCTCCTCAATGCCGCCGTATTCAGTGGGCGAGCCCGTTGGGGAGTGCTGGAAGAGGTGGTTCAAGGCAGGCAATTCGCTGGTTTGAAAATCCTGGTTACCCCCGTCCTGCAAGGCTTTCTGAATTTTAGCAAGATTCTCCTTCGGCGAGACCTGAAGATCCTTTTCACCATTGAGGGCCAGGACTGGACACATCGTCTTTTGCAACGCGGGGAGGGGGTCATAGTCAAGGAAGAACCGGAACCACGGCGAGACCATCAGACGAACTTGCGATTCGAAGGCGGCGGGCGGGAGCGACGCGCTCATGCCGCTGGACTGCACCAGGTCGCGCAGTTTTGCTTCGAGAGTTGCCGGGTCTCTTTCCTGGCGAACTAGCGTGTAAGTTTGTTTGTTGAATTCACGTGTTTTTGCGACCTGCTCGTCGTCGACGCCTGCGGTCTTCAGGATAAGCTCGGACTGGAGCAGCAGAGTGTCCTCGCCCCGGAGGCCAGGCCCCGCGAGAAGGACGATCCAGGCAACATCACTGGAATGTGCGGCTACCAGGGGCGCGATCATGCCACCTTCGTTGTGGCCAATGAGGCCGGTTTTCTTTGTGTCAATTTCCCTGCGCGTTTTCAGGTAAGCGAGGGCAGCTTCGGCGTCGCTAGCAAAATCCTCAGTCGTCGCATTTGCGTAATTGCCGGTGGACTTGCCGATTCCGCGTTTATCGAAGCGAAGAGCGGCTATGCCTTTTCGCGTTAGATGGTCCGCCAACACCAGAAAAGGGCGATGTCCAATGAGAGATTCATCTCGATCGTGCGGCCCGGAACCGCTGAGGAGAATGGCAGCGGGAAACGGCCCCGGCCCGCGCGGAACAGTGAGCGTGCCCGCCAGTGAGATCTTCGCATTTCCGTTCGGGAAGGTGATTTCTTCTTCCTTGTAAGGATATGGTTTTACAGGGTTTTGTGGGCGTACCAGTTCAAGAAGCTGGTCCGAGCGTTGAAAATCGAGTTTCTGCTCGACGTTGTCTTGCGTCCAGGTTCCGGTGATGGCCGTCTTTGCAGTGTTGAGCGTGCCGTCATAGACGCCGCTCACGACAGGAATTTCAAAATGAAAGCCCGCCTCTTTCTGGCTCACACGGATGGCAGGTAAACCACTCACTCCCTGGTCGGGACTATCAAGCGCAGCGACGAGCTGCTTCTGATCATCGTGTAAGACGTGCAATTGCAGCCGCAGACGCATGCCGTTGCCTTCCAGCGCGCCTTGCCACATTCCTTCGGCGCTTGCGATGGCATCGGAAGGCTTCTTGGCGCCGGCTCCGGCAGGTTGGCGATGAAAAACAAGCGGCAGGCTTGCGCTGCCCTGCGTCCAATCGCCTGCGATGCTGCCGTGATCCGCCGCAAACCGTCCTTCATAAGAAGCGCCCACGGAAGCCACATTGAAATGGAGGGTGGAGTCTTTCTGCGTAAAGGAGGTCACTTCGATGCCATAAACGCCTTGATCCAGGCTATCGATGGTGGCTTTAAAGGAGCCGTCTTCTGCCTTTGAAGCATGCAGAACGAGATGGAGGACCGCTTCACCCGCTTGAAGCGAGCCGCTCCAGTGGCCTTCAAGCGGCGAGGGACTCCGTGGCAGCTGCGGTTTATGAACGGCTGGAGTCTGGGCCCAGGCCGTGGAGAAAACAGCAAGGCTGAAAAATGAAATGGCTAAGGCCAGTCTCCAGTTAGCAGACTTCACCCAGGACCTCCACACGCCACATTCAGGATGGTAGATGATTTCTGGCCCAAAAGAGTTGGCATGGTAACCAGCGCCGAAGGGCGCGCGTCAGGCGCTCGGCGCAAATCAATGTTCAAGAATGGGGCTAGAAATTGTGGGAGCCAGCATAGAAAAAAACCTGAGGCCGGAGCGTGCCGGGCAAAACCGCAAAATCTGGTTGCGTTCTAGCAGACTAGGCTACTTCCCCTTTTTTGCGTACCAATCGGCGTTGATCGGCGTGAAGCTATTCCATTTTTCCGGCAGGTCCTCGAGCGCAAAGATGGCGGTTACCGGGCAGACCGGGACGCACGCTCCGCAATCGATGCATTCCGTGGGATGGATATAGAGTTGTGTTTCACTCTCGATCTTTTGTGCCGATGCACGGCTCGGCGATCACGTAAGCCATTAAGGGTCTCCTTTGTTCGGACAGCCGACCGGCACCCCTTCCGCTGAACAGCACGACCGGCAAAAATTCGTTATACCACGCGACTGCCCGGAGCGACAAGCAGCTAGAAGAATTGTACGCGGCGCGAAGGAGTTTCTCAACCGGCCGGGGTATGGATAGAATGAGAGCAGAAGGAATGACTATGAGAATGCAGACCTGGGTTGTCTCTCTTGTTTTGCTGGCCGCGGCGACCGCCCTGGCCGCGCCGCAGGCGCCGAGGACCACGGCTCCCCGCGATCCAGAACTCATCGACGTCGAGGCTTATCAGAAATTGCTTGAGCAATACCACGGAAAACCGCTGCTCGTGACGTTTTGGGCGACCTGGTGCGAACCCTGCCGCGACGAGTATCCCATGCTGAATGAATTGGCGAAGCAATACGCTTCACGGGGATTGAAGGTTGTGGGTGTGAGCCTCGATGACGATGGTGATTTGATCCTGATGCGGCGTTTTCTGGCCCGATACAAGCCGATTTTTCCCAACTACAGGAAAAAAGCGGGCGGAGAGGAACTGTTCCGCCAGGGGGTACTGCCAAGCTGGAACGGAGTCCTTCCGGCTTCATTTTTGTACGCGAAAGATGGCCGGCAGATAGGGCATGTATTCGGCGAGGGCACGCGGGATACCTATGAGGCGGCCATTCGCACGCTGTTAACATCAGGATCCAACTAGAACTACTTCGAAAAATCGAGGTCGCGGTATTTGGTCAAGCTAAAAACTGCCGCGGGAGCTCGTTGATGCTCAATACCAAGGGCAATCGCATCACCTATTTTGGCCACAGCACGTTTTCGCTGACGACACCCTCGGGCCAGGTTGCTTTGATCGATCCGTGGGTGATGACGAATCCGTTCTGTCCGGAGACTCTGAAGAAATTGACGCGGCTGGATGCCATTTTTCTGACTCACGGCCACACCGATCACCTGGGTGACCTTCTGACTTTCGCCAAACAGCACAAACCGAAAATCGCCGCGAGCTTTGAGACGTGTCTGTGGATTGAGAGCAAGGGGCTTGCAGAAGAGACCTGCCCGATGGGCAAGGGCGGCTCGCAGGCTATCGGTGATTTTGAGATCACCATGACGCACGCGTTTCATTCGAATTCGATTGACGATAACGGCGTACGGCATTATGGCGGCGAGCCCGCGGGGTATATCATTCGCATGCCCGGCGGGTTCAAGGTGTATCACGCGGGTGATACGGCGCTTTTCGGCGACATGAAACTGATCGGCGAACTCTACAAGCCGGACCTCGCGATGCTGCCTATCGGCGACCGCTTCACCATGGGCCCGCGCGAAGCGGCGCATGCCATCCGCCTGCTTGGCGTGAAGCATGTCGTGCCGATGCACTACGCCACGTTCCCTTTCTTGACAGGAACTGCGGAAGCACTGCGAAAAGAGGCAAAGAAAATCAAAGGGCTAAAAATTTACGCGCTGAAGCCGGGAGAAAAACTATGATTCGCACGGAGAATTTGCGCAGCGGCTACATTCAGGACGACGTCGAGGGGTATGTTTACCAGCTTCTGCCGGAACGTGATGCGGTGGTCACCGAGATCGAAGATTACGCCGCGCAGAACCGCGTTCCGATTATTGGCCCGGCCGTGGCGCGCATGCTGACGCTCTTCGTGCAGGTGTCTGGCGCAAAGCGGATTTTTGAGATGGGCTCGGCCATTGGGTATTCCGCCATCTGGCTGGCGCGCGCAGCGGGGCCAAAGGGAAAAGTGACTTACACGGATGGCGATCCGGAAAAAGCGCGGCGCGCGAAGGATTATTTCCGCCGGGCAGGCGTCGGTAAACGCATTGACGTGCGCGTCGGCGACGCGCTTGAACTGCTGAAAAAATCGCCGGGCACATTTGACGTGATCTTCAACGACATCGACAAGCGCCAATACCCTGCCGCGCTGCGCGTGGCACTGCCCAAGCTTCGCCGAGGCGGATTGTTCATTACCGACAACACGCTGTGGTCGGGAAAAGCGGCACGACCGGCCGCGCCGGATGACCTTGACACACAAGGCATTCAGGAATTCAACCGGCTCGTCTACGCAACGAAGCAGCTCTACCCAGTTTTGCTTCCGCTGCGCGACGGCGTCACCGTCTGCCAGAAGAATT
>QHZC01000072.1:3221-3535 GCA_003224515.1 Acidobacteriota bacterium | reverse complement strand
GCCCGCGCCGTGAGAGTTTTCCGTAATCAGTTTTTAGTTCAGAAAAGTGGGAAGCCGTGATGGTTGCGATCCCAGCGCTCTGAAGCCCGAGTGCGGGAAGGCGATGGAAAGAAATTCAGTCACGTGCGATTGTCAAGTATCAAGAACAAAAAGGTAAGAACGGCGGCCGAAGAATCAAAGACTGAAAACTGACAACTGACGACTGGTCAATTCGAGAATGCCACGACAACCACAGCCGGCGCTGACCGATGGCGCGCTGGTCATCCATAAGCCGAAAGGGAAAACCTCGCACGACGTGGTCGATGCGGTGCGTC
>QHZC01000072.1:0-3075 GCA_003224515.1 Acidobacteriota bacterium | reverse complement strand
CGGTGCTGGATGACGCGACCGTCGAAAAGCTTGCCGCCGAGGGCAGCGGGCGGTTCGAGCAGATGCCGCCGTCGTTTTCGGCAAAGAAAGTGAAGGGGCGCCCCGCGTACGAGCTGGCGCGCAAAAAACAGGCCGTCGAGCTGAAGCCCGTCGAAGTGGAGATTTACGACTACAAGCTCAGAGAGATTGAAGGCAGCATCGCGCGCTTTGTTATCGAGTGCTCGTCAGGCACATACATCCGTTCGCTGGCGCACGAGATGGGACAGAAGCTCGGGTGCGGCGCGCACCTGGCGGAGATCACGCGCACGGCGGTGGGAGAATTTTCCCTGGAGCAAGCAATCACGCTCGAGGAACTTGCGGAAGCGAGGCAGGCCGGGAAATTCGCGGATTGCCTGATCCCCCTCGAAAATCTGCTGCCTAATTTTCCGCGGGTTAACGTTTTGCCGGTGATCGAGAAGCGCGTGCGTCATGGCACGAAGTTCAATATTACGCTCGCGCAGCTTCAGCCGGGGCGCGTCGAGCCGCCCCCGGGCGCGACGACGCAGCTCGATGGCGGTGAACCGAAGCCGCCGCGGCTGCGGGTATTCAGCCAGCAGGATAAACTCATCGCCATTGCCGAAGCCGTGGTGCCGCGCACTTACCAGCCCATCGTAGTGTTCGAAGCCCTGCCGTAGCTCCTCCACGCCCAAACGCAAAATCATTTGTTAGCAGTCCTGGCATTCTCTTGCATTCGGCGAGCTCGAAACGCAAGGAACCTTGAACCTCATGCCTACGCGGAAGTGCGGATCGCATGAGATCCTTCGCTTTGCTCAGGATGACAATGGTATACGAGAGCAGCCTTGAGAATACGTGCTTTGGTGGTGAACATGCGGGTCAGGGTTGAGGCTGCGGCACAGGTGATTGCAAAGTTCCTGGACCGGGGGTTCCGCGGCCTCCGGTATCGCCGCGACCCGCGAAAATGGTCCGCGTAAGATGATCCGCCAGGCGCAACTTCCGCGGCATGACGAGGATCAGCAGTTCGGTATCCTGAAAGGAATTCTTCCGCCCCCCGAACGCGTATCCCGCGACCGGAATTTCCGCGAAGCCCGGCAAGCCGGTGATGGAGCGGGTTTCTTCCGCATCGGCGAGACCACCAATCAGCGTAGGTTGGTCCTCCCTGACGCGAACGGTTTGTGTCAACATACGATTGGAGAGGACCGGAATCCCGTTCACGCTGGAGCCGGCCAGCGAGCGAATTTCGAACTCGAGTGCCAAAGTAACTTCACTATTGGGATGAAGCGTTGGCGTAGCCTTTATCTTCACGCCGAGATCGACATATTCCGAGGCTGGATAGGGCGTCTGTGCCGCGCCTCCGGTGGTGCTATTGGAAAAATTCGAGGAATCCTGAATCACCGTTACCACGCCTTGAGTAGCGGCCGGATCCTGGGACACCAAAGCGACATCGGGAAGGCCGCTGGTGGTCAATGTCGAGGCGATCAGTGCGGAGGGCCCGGCGGGAGTGTTGATTTCGATGCGCGAGGCAAAGGTGCCTTGCCCTTGACCGATATAAACGGCGAGGGTGTTGGAGCCCTTGTTGGTCACGGCAATGTCCGGCACAGCGCCGTTCGCAAAATTGGCGATCACGATTCCGGCAGGAGTCGTCGCGGTTGGGAGCGGGGAGCCTGGAGCTTCCGTGAATGTGCCGTCCAAATTGCTGCTTCCCAGCAAGATCGAAATTGTGCCCGAAGCTGTTCCGTTCCCTTGGTTTAGGACAGCAAGGTCCGGAACGCCATCCGCATTCAGGTCTCCCGTCGCGATCGCCACGGGCGTAGTTCCTGTAGAGATAGGCGAACCCGGGGCCTCGGCAAGAGTGACATTCTGATTCTGATCAACGGAACTCAGCAAAATGGTTACGTTGTTCGAGCCCTGATTTGCAACGGCCAGGTCCACCAGAGGACCGCCATTGATCGTGTTGTTGCGGTTCTGAAAATTCGCGCTGACCATCGCGACCGGAGCGGTCTCCGAAATCGTGGCGGTATTGGCCAGTTTGAAGGGCGAGCCCGGAAACTCCGTAAATGTACCGTCTCCATTTCCTCGGAAAAGAGAGATGGAATTGTCGCCCTGATTGGCGACGGCGAGGTCCAGAAAACCGTCACCGTTGAAGTCCGCGACGATCAGCGATCGTGGATTGTTCCCAACAGCAAAAGGAGATCCCGGCGCTTCCGTAAAAATTCCGTTGGCTTTGCCAGTGGAGTCAGTACCCCCCAACAACACCGAGACATTGTTCGAAGTGAAATTCACCAGAACCACATCGGGCGGCTGGCTGGTGGAAAACTTTTTGCTGTCGTTGCGGAAAACACCGGTGCCAATAGCGACCTGACCACTTTCGTTGGCGCCCAATGTGATCGGCGATGCAGCGACCTGAACGAAGTTTCCATTGTCTTGATTCTGCAGGATCACAAAGGTGTTGGCCTTCGGATCGTCGAAAACCACCGCTAGATCGGGGAGCGTGCCGCCGGTAAAGCTATTGGCAACCAGCGCGGACGGATTGGCCCCGACGGAGAAACTAGTTTCCGGGAAAATTGTGGAGCCGGGCACTCCCGTCAACGCGCCTCCGGTCCCCAGGCTTCCGGAGAGCAAGGAGAGGGTAATCGGAAAGCGATCGCCGACAAAAAAGCTGGCCGGCTTTCCGTCTTGCGCACGCAGCAGAACCTGACGCCCACTTTCGACCAGCGAGAGAGAATCGGAGAAATTGGCAGCGCCGCTGGGGAGGGTGAGCAGAAAGGTGGACAAGCCACCACCCACGGGTATGACGGCCGGGATCGTGGAGAATCCTTTTCCAGCGAAGACATGTTGAATGTTGGTGAGCAGGTTCGTCAGGTCGGTCGATGATTTGAGCTTGTTCAGGTCGTTGGTACTCAGCGCGAGGAGCTGCTCTGAAGCCGGAGGTGTAATTCCAAGACTGCGGGCCTTGTTGCGGTCGACTTCGAGGAGTTCGATTTCCAGCATAACTTCGCCGCGGGCCCTTTCGAGTTGCTCGATCAGTCGAGCGGCAAGGGCGAGCCGCTCTGGCGTGTCGCGCATGGTGATGGTGCG
>QHZC01000487.1:7802-10479 GCA_003224515.1 Acidobacteriota bacterium | reverse complement strand
GCGGACGCTTAAGGAGATTCGTACCTGGCCTGCAGGACTGCCCATCTTTGGCTTGCTCACTCCTTTGCCCGCGACGCCGCTTTACAAAAGGCTGGAGGCCGCTGGGCGACTGACGCGCCCGAAGCACTGGCGGGAGTTCATACCGTTTGAGATGGCCCACACGCCGCTGAAGATGACCATCGCAGAAGCTCATGCCGAGGTGAAAGCCGGATGGGCTCGTTCGTACAGCCCGGAAGCCATGGCTCAAGCCGTCGACTCGCTCAACGACAAGCCCTTGGGCTATCGGATAAATATTTCCATCGCCCGAATGTGTTTCCGAGGAATTTACTTCCCTCAAATGGGCCCTTTGGCGTGGCTGAAATTGATTTATCAAAATCGCGGCACCATTTCCAGACTCGTCAAGGAGGGCTTTTCTACTTGGCGCGGCCGGCCTATCAGCCCCGCGGCCGAAGAAAGCCTCGGAATGCGCTGATAGCATCGTACTTGCGGAGGCCTTCATTGAACAAAAGGGTAGCGGCGCTTTTAATCTTCTTTTTCCTGTCGGCAAAACTCACCCATAGCCAAACTCACAGGGAAAACTCCCTGGTGGAACGGGTCGGTGATACTGGTTTCGTCCGAATCGACGCAGAGAGCTTTAGTTCTCTCACTGCAAGGCAGCAGCAACTGGCGTACTGGCTGTCGCAGGCTTCCATTGCCATTGACCCTATCGCCTACGATCAGTTTTCGCGGCTCGGATTGCGGCAGAAGCGCCTGCTCGAAGAGATCGTCGCCTACGTTCACGCAGACGCAGTCGGCCCTGGCGTCAGGGCGAAGATCGTCGACTTCACTAAGCTGTTCTGGGCAAACCGCGGCAATCACAACGGCATAACCTCGCAGAAATTCTTGCCGAAATTTACGTTTGATGAACTGAAGCAAGCCGCGTTTGTTTCGCGGAAAAACGGTGCTTTCACCACGCCGTGCGCCGGTCTGCCTTCTCTCTCCACTCCCGCTCAGTTAAACGAGGAACTAGAAGGGCTGCGCGCGTCGCTGTTCGACCCAAACTACGAACCGATGGTCACGGCCAAGAGCCCCATAGGTGGACAAGACATTATCCAAGCGAGCTCGAACACTTTTTACCAGGGCGTGACGCTGGCGGACTTGAAGGACTTTCACGGCACCTCTCCGTTGAATTCACGCTTAGTGAAGAGCAAAGACGGCAAGTTACGCGAAGAGGTTTATCGGGCAGGCACGCCGGACGGCAAGATCCCTCCAGGCTTGTACGCGACCTACCTGAAGCGCGCGAACGAGTACCTCGCGAGGGCGCAGCAAGTCGCGGACACCGCACAAGCCAATGTCATCGGTGACCTGATTCGCTACTACCAAACCGGAGATTTCAAGGACTGGCTGCAGTTCGGAGTCGATTGGGTGCAGGACGACGCGACCGTGGACTTTGCCAACGGCTTCATCGAGGTCTACCGCGATCCGCACGGCGCCAGGGGCAGCTCGCAGGCCTTTGTCAGCATTACGGATAAGCCCGTTACCGCTACCATGGCTAGGCTGGCGGAGAATGCTAACTACTTCGAGGAGAAAGCGCCTTGGGACTCGAAATACAAGAAGCAATCTTTCACTCCGCCAGTCGTGAAAGTGATCGAGACCCTGATCGAAACCGGCGATTTTGGCGTGACTACCGTCGGCGATAACCTGCCGAACGAAAATGAGATCCACGAGAAGTACGGCACCAAGAACTTCCTTTTCACCAGCAGTACTCGCGCGCTGAACAATGCGGTGGGGCACCAGGCCATGCGCGAGTTCGCCGCAACTCCGGAAATCGCCGGGCGTGAGGAGAAGTATGGCGAGCAGGCCGGGAACCTGCTGGTCGCGCTTCACGAAGTGATCGGGCACGGTTCCGGAAAGTTAAGCAATCTCCTAAAGGGCGGCGCGGAGGCCCACCTCAAGGAATATTTCTCCACCCTGGAGGAAGCCCGCGCCGACCTGATGGCTCTCTGGAACGCGTGGGATCCCAAGTTGAAGGAACTCGCGTTGGTGTCGGACCAGGATTCCGTTGCCAAAACAATGTATGACTTCGCCGCCGTGGCCCCATTGATGCAGTTGCGAGACATGCCGAAGGGCGACACCATTGAAGAAGACCACCAGCGCGACCGCCAGCTGATCGTTAACTTCATCCGGGACCAGGTGCCCGGCGCAATTGAACAGTTCGATCATGGGGGCAAGACCTACATACAGGTGCAGGACTATCAGAAGCTACGCCAGGGTGTCGGCGTGCTCTTGGCCGAACTCATGCGCATTAAGGCCGAAGGCGATTACCAGGCGATCAAAACCTTAGTGGACCAGTACGGTGTTCACTTTGATGCAAAGCTTCGCGACCAAGTCGTTGCGCGCTATAAGACGTTGGACATTCCCACATATTGGGCGGGTATCAACTCGAGATTGACGGCGCAGACCGGAAAAGACGGACAAATTCAGAGCGTAGATTTCAGCTATCCGCGGGATGTTATCCAGCAGTATCTTGTTTACGGTTCGATGTACGATAGCGGTCTGGTTCCATCTGTGATACCGGAGAGCGCGGCAAAGGCAGCCCACAAAGCGGAGTAGCACGCGGAGCCCGTGAGCAGGTCGAGTGACTCAATCGCCGGTTTTGCGAGGGGGTTGTTTCGACTGTGGTCCTCAACTGCTTTTC
>QHZC01000487.1:2652-7795 GCA_003224515.1 Acidobacteriota bacterium | reverse complement strand
TCTCAGTCCGCTTCTCCGTGCATTCAGCACCGCGTTTCGAACGGCACGATATACATACGCAACCGGCACATCCGGCATCGTTATTTCCGCGCTCAGCAGCCCCAAAAACACCTGATGCACTACGTCTTCCGCCGCCGCGGCATCCGTCAGGAAACCACACGCTTATGCCACCAGCGCAGGCCCGTGCCGGTCATAGAGCCGCCGCACGTCTTCGGCGCTCAGTGTTTTCCCGCCCAATCTTGCCGTCCGTTCTGCGCTGCAACTATAAGACCCGACAGCCATCCCAAATTGTCTATGACCCTCCAATTTGGCGGCTGTTTTTGTTGGTCCACAAGGTGCACACTCTTCCCCATGAAAACCAGCAAGCCCGCAAAACTCGGCCCGCAGACTCAAGCCATTCACGGCGGTGAACCCAACCGCCGCGGCGTCAACGGCCCCATCGTGACGGAAATTATCCGCTCCCAGGGTAAGAACAAGGCTTACATCTACACTCGTTACGGTAATCCGACGCTTTCCGTCGCCGAAAAGAAAATCGCCGCGCTGGAGGGTGCCGAAGCTGCCGTGGTCACCTCTTCCGGCATGGCGGCCATTTCCTCCGCGCTTCTTGCCGCGCTGAAAGCTGGCGATGAAGTGATATCCACGGCGCAACTCTACGGCGGTTCGTATCGCCTGATGCGCGACGTTTTCCCCAACATGGGCATCACCGTCCGTCAAGTGGGAACCGATCTCGCAGGCTTGGAGAATCTCGTCACGCCGCGTTCGAAAGTTCTCTACGTCGAAACGCCCACTAACCCAACGCTTCGTCTCGTCGATATTCACAAAGCCGTGGCCTTGGCCAAGAAACACAAGCTCGTTTCCATCATCGACAACACTTTCGCCACGCCTGTCCTGCAGAATCCCATCGCACTCGGCTACGACATGGTCGTTCACAGTGCCACAAAAGCTCTTGCCGGCCACTCCGATATCATCGCCGGCGTCGCCGTTGGCAATTCGAATTGGATGGACCGCGTCCGCCAAATGATTATCTATCTCGGCGGCTGTATGGACCCGGGCGCGGCGTATCTCTTGATTCGCGGCATCAAAACGCTCGGCGTTCGAATCGAGCGTCAGTGCGAGAACGCCCTCGCCGTTGCCAGGTTCCTCGAGAGGCATCCGAAGGTCGCGCGAGTGCATTATCCCGGCCTGAAGTCGCATGTGGATCACAAACTGGCCCGGAAACAGATGCGGGGATTCGGGAGCATGCTGGCGTTCGACACGAAGGGCGGGCTGCCTGCGTCGCGGCGCTTCTGCGACCGTGTGCAACTATTCCTTCTTGCGGCGAGCCTCGGCGGAGTTGAGTCGCTGGTTATTCTTCCGATCTACAGTTCGCACTACAACATGACGAACGAAGAATTGCGGCGCGCGGGCGTCAGTCCGGGAACGGTGCGGGTTTCGATTGGCTTGGAAGACAAAGAGGATTTGATCGAAGATTTGAAGCAGGCGCTTGGGTAACTTTGTGTCAGCGCTCAGTTAGTTTTCGCGACGTCGTGCCTGGAACCGCGCCGGACTGAAGTCCGACCATTACAAAAACAAAAAAACGAAACAACCTATCGCCCGGCTTCAGAACCCGGCCGGCCTAAAGGCCGCCACTACGAAAACAGGCGACGGGCGGCAGAATCCTAAACTTTTCCCACGGGGACTGGAATATCCCACTCGCTCTGCGCGGGAAGCAGGGATTTCACAATGTCTTCCAATTCGTGCGAGCTCTTCACGTGCTCGGGGTAATTGTGAACCGTAATGTCAAACGCTTTGCCGTGTTTGGCGCGGACCTCTTGCAATTCTTCTTGCAGGCGGACGGCGATGCGCTTGGCATTCAAAACGTCGGTCTCCGGAAGAACCAGGGCAAACACATCGGTCGAAAGCCGATAGATCGAATCCGTGGGCCGCAGCTTGCGGGACATCGCTTTGACGGCATCGCTCCAGGCTTCGGAGCTTCCCTCATTTTTTGCGGAGGCGGATGCGGGCTTGGCCTTCGCAAGCAAAAGAGAAAGGGTTCTCTGCATAGTCATTGCGCGGCGGTACTCCATGGTGATGCGATCCCAGAAATGATTCTGATCAGGCATGGTCTGCAACAGGTCGACACTGGCCTGATGCTGCAAGGTGACGTTGCGTTCCAGCTCGGCCAACAGGTGCTGCTTCAGTTTGCGCACGGTACGCTGGCGATCGAGTAGGTAACCGACAAAGAGCAGCGTCAACGCGCAAAAACCGAAGAAGGCAACGCGGAGTGTCCACTTGTTCCCGACGGGATGGAGGAATACCAGCGGGTACATGAACATGGCCAGGCCAGCCGCCTGCACCAGAACAAAGGCAGCCGCCAGAATCGTGAGCTGCAGCTCGCGCCGTTCGAGATTGTCTAATTCATCTCGGTTCAGCATACCCATAACGTTTCTTATTGCGACACCGACTCGATCGGAATCGGCCCGTTTAAGCTCCTGTCGGTCAACGGCCACCCGTGTGAGGCGGGTTCTTTCGGCTTCGCTCAGGACAAGTTTGGCCGTGGAGTGCACATCTATCGTGCGGGTCGGAGCCGCGTCCCACAATGGGAGCGAAGTACTGTGTAGCGGAAATGCTACTATTCTGCCGGAGAGGAAAGAAGTTGACTGGGGAAGTTGACTCGTGGACGAGAACAGCCAGGGATGGCTGTGGCAGGAAGAAAGAGCGGGCTTAAAAGCAAACGGGCGGCCCGAGATGAAGCGGGACGCCCGTTCTGTATTTTTGTGAAGTGAAGCTGAATCCGGCCTGATCGAGATTAAGCCCGATTAGGACGAAGGGAGCCGTGCATTAGAGGGGCTGTACGTTCGAGGCCTGCAGGCCTTTGGGGCCCTTGGAAACTTCGAATTCAACAGCCTGGCCATCGTTCAACGTCTTATAGCCATCAGCCACGATCGCGGAGAAATGGACGAAAACGTCCTCACCGCTCTGGCGCTGGATGAAGCCGAAGCCCTTGCTGGCATTGAACCACTTCACTGTACCTTGTTCTTTACTCACTGCTTTACTCTTTTCCGTCAGCCGGGTTACGACTGAGCACAACATCAAGCTATCTGATGCCCCAAGTTCCGAGCCCCTCAACAGAGCCGCGGCCGTCTTCAAGCTTCGTCCGGAAAGGCTGCAAAGCAGCCTGCGGAACAAAAAAATGGCCGCAAGTGTGACCTTGCGACCGCTTTACTACCCAAAGGCGATACAAGAGCAACAAACGCAAAAACAGAATACCACGGCTTGCGGAATTCGGCAAGCGAAATTTTTATCCCTTTGGGCTCAACCGGTTAGCGCTGGGGCTACCAGGACAGCACAGGTTCCAAAAAGGCTTGACCCGCCTACTGTATGCTAATGCACCTCAATCCGTCCTCCGGCGTTTCGGTTTACCTGCAGCTGGAAGCGCAAGTGAAGCGCGCAGTGGCCGCGGGCGTTCTGCCGACCGGCGACGCGCTGCCTTCCGCGCGAAAGCTGGCGGCTGAACTGCGGATCAATCCGAATACCGTGGCGCGCGCCTACCAGGTGGCGTGACGTTTGTCGCGGGTGCGCATCCTGTCGTCTCAAGCGCAGGCAGGTTGCGTACCAGCGGTGCGGATGGTTTGTGTCTAGTGGGTCTTGTCTTCGAGGTCCAGCACGATCTTCAAGATTTCATCCGCCAGGAGGTTGGTGTTCACGTTGTCCATATTGGCCAAGACCACTACGCCTGCATGGCGGTCGGGTGCGATCAAGAACGCTGTGTCCGTACCCTGCTGTCCGCCAGTATGGCCCGCGGTTCGAAGGCCAAACTTTTCGGCGACAAACCATCCCAGGGCGTAGCGGCTGGGCTTGCCATCTATAGGTTTCGGGATGGTCCACATGAGCTCGCGCGTGGCGCGCTGCACAAGCTTGTCCGCGAGAATCGCGGCTTCGAAATGTGCCATGTCGTTCGCGGAAGAGATCAAGCCGCCGCCGGGGATTTTGTAACTGGAGTCCAGAACGCCGGCATTGTGGACGAGGCCGGTTTTGTCCTTGTGGTACCAGCGCGTGCGGTGCGGGATCACGGCGAAAAAATCATCAGCTTGCGTCTGCATCATCCCCGCGGGCTTGAAAACGTTTTCGCTGACATAGTCGACGTACTTCTGCGACGCGGCACCTTCGAGGACGCATCCGATGAGGGTGTAGCCATAAGTCGAGTAAATGAATTTCGTCCCGGGTTTGGCGACCAGAGGGTCGGCGGCGAAAATCTGCAGCGATTCCTCCATGCTCGCGAAATGCCTGGCGCTGTCTTCGGGAATGTCTCCTTTGCCGTCCGGGTTGTAATGCCGGATGCCTCCTAGGTGGGCAAGCAGTTCGCGCGCGGTGATCGGCCATTCTTTCTGTGGAAATGCCGGACAATATTTCTGGACCGGTGCGTCGAGATCCAATTTGCCGCGCTCCCAAAGCTGCAAAATGACGGTGGCGGTGATCGGTTTGGAGATGGATCCCAGCCGGAACAATGTGGATGAGGTCACGGGAGCAAAATCTTCCAGATCCGCCATGCCGAATCCGGCCGACCATACCGGTTCGCCTTCCAGTACGACCGCGGCACCTATTCCGGGCACGCTGTTCGCCGACATGAAACTCGAAACCGCCTTTTCGATTTCGAGACGCTTTTCCTGAGAGAGGCCCTTCTGCTGGGCGGAAACGGCTGCCACGACCACGAGAAACATGGCCAGCAACCGAAAGAATGATTTGCGGACTGAATTCGTCCTAGTGCGTGGTTTGTTGATCTTCACGTGCTTCACCTCGAACGCGAGTCTACCCCAAGGGGCTGGCGCCCGGAACGGCGGCTAAGCAGATTTAAAGCAGATTTGGGATGTAGTGAGACCGTCAACCCACCCCCGGCGGAAAGCATTGACCGGGCATGAGGCGCTCCTTACCATGAAGGGATGAGGCCAAGGCGGAACATCGCGGCGGGTACCCTGCTTTTTGCAGCGGGTCTTCTGGGCTGCGAGGACGCGGGAAAAAAGCCCGTGCAGGCACGAGTTCCAGCGCTGGCGCCAGCGCCGCCGGCCGCGCCCCAAGCTCCGGCGGAACTTGCGCCTCTGCCGGTGTTGCATCCGCCGCGCCGCTACTACGTCTGGCTATTAGCACCGGTTCCGTCCGGGAAAGA
>QHZC01000487.1:0-2469 GCA_003224515.1 Acidobacteriota bacterium | reverse complement strand
CGATTGACGAAGTCGCGGAGATGACTTTTCCGGTCGATCCACGACTGAAAGAACGGGCCGAGGAAGCCGCCAAAAACATTTCGCACGACTTGCCTCTGACGGTGAACGATCAGGTACTTTCCTTTCTCAATTTTTTCCAAACGCCGCGCGGCCGCGCCATCGTGGAAACCGGACTGCGTCGCGCCGGGCGTTATCGCGAGATGATTTCCCGCGTGCTGCGGGAAGAGGGCCTGCCACAGGATCTGATCTACCTGGCGCAGGCGGAAAGCGCGTTCCAACCGCTGGCGCTTTCGCGCGCGGGGGCGCGGGGAATCTGGCAATTCGTGGCCTACCGCGGGCAGGAATACGGACTTCGGCATACCTGGTGGATCGATGAACGCCAGGACCCCGAGAAAGCTACGCACGCCGCCGCGCAGCATCTTCGCGACCTCTACACCCGGGGAACGTGCAGAAGGGTATCGAGCGCACCGGTTACGCCGATTTCTGGGAGCTCTACAAGCGCAATGTGCTTCCGCGCGAAACGAAAAACTATGTGCCCATCATCATCGGGCTGACGCTCATCGCCAAGGATGCGGCGCACTACAATATTCAGGTCGAGCCGGAGGCGCCCGTCCCGACCGACGTCGTGAAACCGGGCCGGGCCATCGATCTGCGGCTGGTGGCGGAAACCATCGACGTCGACCTGGAGACGCTTCGATCGCTCAATCCCTCGCTGCTGCGCCTCGCGACTCCCGACGATTCTTTTTTCGAGCTGCATTTGCCGCCGGGCACGGCGCAAAAATTTTCAGCGGAGATCGCGGATATTCCACCGTACAAATGGGTCAGCTGGCGGCGCCATCGCGTGGCAACCGGAGAGACGCTCACGTCCATCGCCAAGAAATATCGTGTGACGGCTGCGGCTATCGCCGATGCGAACAATCTGGAACGCAATGCGGCGCTCGATGCGGGCGAGAAGTTAATCATCCCGGCGACACAGCCGCAATCAGAAACGAAACGCCGGCTGGTGAGTTATCGCGTACGCCGCGGCGACACGTTCCTCGGAATCGCCGACCGTTTCAGCGTGAGTGCGGAAGACCTGCGCAAATGGAATCGCCTGAAATCCAACAAGGTGGGCCGCGGCATGGTGTTGCGCATCTACACCCTCGGCGGGGCTCCCGAGATTTCGCCTGCGCGAGCGCGATCCAGATCAAGGAAAAAGCCCGCGCAGCCCATTGCGGGCGGCGCGGCAGGCGGAGCAGTCGCTGTAAACCACAATTAAGTCTTTTTTTATGAATGCATTACGAGCAGCCAAGGGTACTGAACGGTCTCTCGCTCAGGTTTGCTCTCCTCTTACTCCCCGCAATCCGGGCAGTCTCGTCGAAGGATTACCGCAGAATGCTTGACAACGCCCGGCGAGTACGATAACAACGGCTCAAGGACGGGGTGGAGTTTTAGGTAACTCCGGCCAGAACAGCGACCCACGGGACCCTTTTGCGAATGGGGCCCAAAGATTCCCGCAGGGGAGGATGGAATGGATTTCGAGAAGGACAATTTCGAGGATGACAATGAGCTGTCTCGGCTGGAAGACGACGAGGAACTGGCGGGTGAAACGGAAGAGATCGTCGAAACCGAGGAAGAGGAGTTGGTGATCGTTGGCGAGGAGCCCGAGGAAGAGGCGCCCGCGCCGAAGTCCGCGCCCAAGCCAGGGGCGAAGAAGCCGGCCAAAAATGCGGCGAAGAAGAAAGCCGCGCCGAAAAAAAAGGCAAGAAAATCCAAGCCGAAGAAGAAGACCGCCAAAAAGAAAAAGGCGGCGAAGAAGAAAAAGAAGCGGTAAGTCTTTTTTAAATATCAGAGATTGACGTGAGGAAAAAGCCGGGACCATTGTTCCGGCCTTTTCTTTTTGTGGAATCGCGCCTCCCAAAGTGGGATTCCACAAGCTTTTTGCTTGCTTCCCAACTCGCTTCTCGATTCAGGAAATTGGGCTCCCGGATGCAGCCTGGCGCTGGCCGAATGCAGTAAGCAAAATAGCATTAGCATAACCTCGCATGCTGCGGGCTTTGGAACAGATCCGTCGGATGCGGCGCGCAGTCTCACCTGATGCGCTGCGACGACGGCTACTACCACATCGTGAAGTTCCAAAATCATATCTAGTCTAGCACCGGCGAATCCTGGTCAATGAACTGCTTGGAACGAGGCTGGCGGCGCGCCAACGGCCACGGCGCCGAGAACGGCACACGCGGTTTCGTGCACACCCTCTCCGTTACGCGCCCGGAACGACGGCAAGCTTCTCGCCTACACCGCGGAGCGAATCACCGCCAAGTCTTCTCTGAAAACCGAACCGCCGTCACCGACGTGGCCTTGAACGCAGAGTAATGACCGCCATTGCTTTTGTCCGCGACACGTTGCGCGACCCCGGCATCGCGCCCGTCGCGATGGAAGGACTTGCAGTGTGGGTGGCCAAACTGAAACCGTTGCTGCAATGAGGGTGAG